>NZ_JBANDI010000004.1:0-174848 GCF_039123485.1 Flavobacterium sp. PL12 | reverse complement strand
ATTAGTTCGCTGTAGGAATCTTGCATTTGCTATAATTTGGAATCACAAATATCTAGATTTTAATATTTCCCCACAACATTATGTATTGATCCAAATAAAGTCGCTTTAAAGGCTTTTTATCGAAATGATGTAAGGAAGTTGTGGAAACTTACAAGGTGCGATATAACCGTGCATAAAGTCCTTCAAACACTTATTTAAGAAAATATATAAAAAGTGTAAAAGTTCGCTCAAAACTTGATGAAAAATGTGCAATACCATTTAAGTTTATGAAAAATTTAAATCATCTATCGATCTTAAATTTTCAGCTCAAAGTATTTGAGTTCAAAATACTTCAATAAATTTATAGTAGCAGAATTTTTTAAAAGAAATAAGTAGGGTTTGCAATAATCAATACTATTAATACAGCAATAGAAATAGTTAAAGTGACAACGAAAAAAGTACCAAGATATAAAAAGGCTGAAGTAGTTTTTGAACTGTTCGATCTATTATTTTGTTTATACTTTAATTGATTCATCATTTTAGAAATGCAGATTAATACTCTATACAAATTATGTATTATACTACAAAAATAGAGCTACAGAAGTACTTCCACAATACCCACAATTAGTGATATTTAAAAAAATTTCAGATCGATAATTTTATTTACGGCATTTGAATTTGTAATTTAAAATACTTAAAACAATACCAATCAATATTTTAAGCATTCTCAACAACCCAATCAAATAAATTCAATTCTAAATCGTTTACTAAATTATAAAACAAAAAATGTATCTTTAATTGATTAATGACATACTATTTATAAAAAACAAGCCAACTTAAACTTTGCCTTTATGAAGAAACAATTTGTTCTCGCATTATTATTGTGCTCCTTCGTTTCGTGGAGCCAAAGTCCAGCTGCCTACGATCTTTTCGATAAAGCTTTAAAAAAATCAGAAACTGGAAATATTAAAGGAGCGATTGATGATTACACAAAAGCTATTCGCATCGATCCTTTGTTTGCTGAAGCGTATTTAAATAGAGCGCTTTTGAAACAAAAGCTGGGAGATGTCAAAGGCGCTTTAGCTGATGTTAATACAACAATAAAAATAGAACCATCTAAAGGAGATGCTTACACAACAAGAGCTGATTTAAATTATAAGGCTAAAGATTATGCTAGTACTATTAAAGACTGCACAGTATCAATAGAATTAAATGCCAAAGATTATATTGCTTATAATCTAAGAGGTCTTTCTAATTTTCATCTAAAAAATAAGAAAAATGCGTGTGCTGACTTTGCTAAAGCAATTCAATATGGTAGTCAGAGTGCCATAAAAAACAAAAACATGTTTTGTAAATAATTTTGTAAAGTTTCTAAAATTCAATTATCTAAAAATAATTACGGCAATCTATTAAAAACAAAAGCGCCTTGAGTAAATTTCAAAACGCTTTTGTCATAATATATTTCTAATCGGTAAATACGTGTCAATTAGTTTATTTCATTAACTGTTGTAATGGTTTCAATTGCTCTAGATCAATATTTGAATGTTGTAAAACGCTTAACATCGTCATAACGTCTGTTGGATTCATATCTTTTCCTAAAATTCGAACTACGGCAAAACCATTTTCTTTTTTATTAGCATAGAAAACAAACTCTTTTATATGGTCATCAGTTCCAACAAAACTAACAGAACCACCTTCTTTACCAGAGCCAAATTTCATTAACTGTTGGTATTTTTTATCTTTCAAAATTAAATCAACCTTTGCACGCTCTAATTCAAACTCTGCTTTATTTGTGTCCGTAAGTTTAAAAGCTAAAACATTCATTTTCTCAAATGATTTCAAAGCAGCGGTTTGAGCAACTGATAACTTATTCTTATCGACGTTTAATATCTCCCGAGATACATCTAACGCTATAAAGTTTTTATTTTCAGTATTTTCCACAAAATACTTTTGCAAACTTGGCTCTGAATTACAACTAATTAAAAATAAACTAAAAAACAGTACGATTATGTTTAGTGCTTTCATAGTATTATTTTTTACCTTTTGTCGCTTTCTTCAAGTCTTCACCGCCTGGAATTCTCATTTTATCCGTAAGAATAGAGATTTCGTTCAAATCAAAATTACCAGTTAACGACATTAACACGCTATCTGTGTTTTTAGCTCCTTCGATAAACATTAATAATTCTCTGATTTGAGAATCAGTTGTTCCAGACTTCACTAAAATTTTGACATTTCTTCCATTTTCATTTACACGCATCAATTCTTCTAAACCAGCAGTTTTAATATACTTATCAGCTACTAATCGCATTTCACCTTCAACTTTTGAATTCTTTGTGGTAAACACTTTTAAATTATCTAGTTTTTTGATCAGACTAAGGTATTGTTGTGTCTCTTTATCAGAAGCATCTACTTTTACCTTACTCATTAAATCAAACATTTTTTTATTGACAATAATTGAAGTGACATCATCTTGACCGTCGAATTTATCGAAAGCTGATTGCGCAAAAGTTACAGTCGAAGCCATAGCAAATAATAGTGTTAGAAAAAAAGCCTTACCAAAACTGAATTTACTGTTTCGTGTTTTTTGTTGTGCTTTCCCAGAAAAGCTCGCATTTTGATTGATTGATTCCATTTTATAAATTTATTAGTATTATTTAAATTAATTACTGCAACTACTGCTGTTGCCCTTGATTATCAGGAACTTTTACAGCCCTTGAGAGTTATTTTTAGGACTTCTAAATATCCTGTTTTTTGTGTTTTGATATTCTTCGATATACTGTACACTTTCTATGCCAACATTTACTTTGAGAGATAGTAACGACAACGCTTTCTGTGTTTCTTCAAAAGCAACTTTAGGATCATCGTAAGTTCCTAGTTCGTCATTTTCAATTCTGTTATCCGAAGCGTAAAACATATAAGATCCAACTCCTAACAAAACAAGCATAGAAGCGGCAATTGAAAGCCAATAAAAATTTCTCTTTTTAATAATCTTTTGATCTTTGTTCATTTTAAATTTATATTCTGTATTTGTAGACTGTTGCTTTTTTGCATTAGCTAAATGCTGAAATAAAGGTTTATGTTCCATTAGATGAGAGGCAACTTGGTTAGATGAAAAATATTCCTTTAATTCTATTTCTTCATCAATCGAGGTTTCTCCATCAAAATATTTCTGCAGCAGCGTTTCGACTCTATTTGATTCCATAATTGTGTGCTTTTATCATAAATCCTCTAACTTCTTTTCTAGCTCTTGATAGTGAAACTCTAATTGTACTTTCACTTAAGTCTAATATTTTTGCCATTTCTTCAAAATCGTATTGTTCTATATCTCGCAACTGGATAATGATTCGCTGTTGCATAGGTAATTTATTAATACATCTCTCAACCCAATACAAACTATCATAATCCTCTACTCTTTTCTCCAATCCTGAATCACTACTTTTAAAATCAGTATCATTTAAAGTAATATTTCCTCCTCTTTTAGACTTCAGCTGATCTAGACAATAATTCTTTGTAATTGTCATAGCAAATGCTTCCAGACTTTTAAAAGTTGATAAGTCACTATTCTTATTCCATAATTTTACCAAAATCTCCTGAGTTGCATCCTCGGCTTCCTCTCTACTTATCAATAGACGTTTAGCGAGTCTATAGACTTTTTCTTTAAATGGCGATACGAGACTTATAAACTCATTTTGGTTCATAAAGAGTAGTTATTAAAGTGATTCTAATTTTAAGACGATTCAGATTTCTTTTTGTTACAAAGAAGAGGAAATAAAACTAAAGTTAGTATTTTTACGTTTATAATTGATATCGATATCCCAAACATGAAAAAAACACTCCTATTTTCGTTTTTATTATTTTCAGTTCTTTTTACTTTTCAAAGTTGTCAAGATAATGATGATGTTGCTCCTCCTGCAACTTTAGAGGTTCAAGATTTTATTTGGAAAGGTTTAAACCAATATTATTTATGGCAAGCAGATGTGCCAAATTTAAGTGATGATCGCTTTGCCGATCAAAAAGCTTTAAACGTTTTTTTAAATAAATATCCAGTTCCCGAAGAACTATTTGATGCTTTAAGAGTAGATGAGTCTATTGATAGATTTAGCTGGATTGTGGATGATTACTTAGAGTTAGAAGGACAACTTCAAGGTACAACTAAAAACAATGGTGTTGAATTTGGATTGAGTTATAAAAACGGAAGCCAAACCGAAATATTCGGTTACGTTCGTTACATTATCGCAAATTCTGATGCGTCAACTAAGAATATAAAACGTGGTGATATTTTTACTGCAGTCAATGGAACGCCATTAACAGCTAGTAACTACTCAGCCTTACTTTTTGGATCTAATGAGAACTACACATTAAATATGGCAGATTTGAATGGTACAACTGTAGTAAGTAATGGAAAATCAGTTTCATTGACAAAAACAGTGTTGACAGAAAATCCAATTTTAATTAATAAAGTCATTGCATCTGGAGCAAACAAGATTGGTTATTTGATGTACAATGGTTTTTATGGTGATTTTGACAGCAAGTTAAATGATGCTTTTGGAAGTTTAAAATCGCAAGGAGTCACAGATTTAGTTTTAGATTTAAGATACAATGGTGGAGGATCTGTCTTAACTGCGACACGATTAGCTAGTATGATTACAGGTCAATTTAAAGGTAAAGTTTTTGCTAAGCAACAATGGAACTCAAAAATTAACGCCTATTTTGAAAGAGAAGATCCTTCTCAATTATTTAATTATTTCACTGATAAAATTGAAGCTACACCACTTAATAGTTTAAACTTAACTAGAGTTTACATATTGACTGCTAGCGGTACTGCATCAGCAAGTGAATTAGTAATTAACGGATTAGAACCTCACATTAATGTGATCCAAATTGGTGATCTAACAGTTGGTAAAAACGTAGGTTCTGTAACCTTATACGACTCTCCTGATTTCACTGATAAAAATAGAAATCCGAAACACAAATACGCAATGCAACCAATTGTTTTAAAAATTGTAAACTCTGTTGGTTTTGGTGATTATTTCACAGGTCTAAAACCTGATTTTGCAATAAAAGAAACTTTGAGCACATTTGGAACTCTTGGCGAAAGCTCAGAACCTCTATTAAATGTTGCAATTGGAAAAATTACAGGAACAGGAAGAATGTTAAAACAAAATTCGACAGAAACTTTTAAGTTTTTTAAAGACTCTAAATCGATGACACGATTCCAAAACGAAATGTATATTGATAAAGCTCCCGAAGGACTTTTAAAAGCTTTAGAATAAATAAACTCTCCTATATAGTTATCGTATTACTATTTTTAATTTAGTATTACGTTTTACTTTAATACAAATGCTATTAAAACCAAAAAAGCACCATTTTTCGTAATGAAAAATGGTGCTTTTTTAATATTAATAATAAGGTTGAAGAATTAATGACTCCTTATCATTTTTTTTTAATTATTAGCGTAGAAACTATTTGGTCCTAAACCTACAGTAACCGATTTTAGCTCAGTACCAGTATTAGAGAATACTTTTGCAGTACCTGCAGCTGTAAATCCATTAGCATCAGCTGTATAAATTTTATTTCCTATTACACTAAAACCATACAAAGTAGAAAAATTATTATCAACAACTGAAAACAGTGGTGTTTCATTGAAAGTAGTAGCATTTAATGACATAGCATAAATTCCTGTTCCTTTAGTATAATATATTTTATCACCTTCGATATCCATATTCAACGCTTTCGTAAACGTAGTTGATTCTATAGAAGTTGCAGTGTCATTGGTTGTATTAATTTTAAATAATTTACTTTTCGTGCTGTTACCACACAAAACATAAACAAATCCATTTTTCTCTTCAATTGAATTAACTCCATTCTCAACTATGATCGTACTCATAGCATTGTTACTTGATGGATTGATTACCGTGACATTACTTCCACTTCCAAAAGCACCATTAGTAACATATAATTTACCATTAGCAGTAATTATTTTCTCTGATGTTTTATTAATCACAATAGTTTCTAAATAACTGTACGTTTTTGCATCATAAACCGTTACTGCTTTAGTTTTCGAATTGGTCACATACAATTTATTGTTTAAAACAACACTGTAACGAGGGTTTTTAAGTTGATCTGTAATAGTTGCTATACTTTTAAAAGTATATCTATTTACTACTTCAACCACATTTGAATTGTTTAGTACAATAAATGCTTTATCGTCTGAAAAACTTAGTGATTGCGCTACATCCCCTAATTTTTTATCGCTGTTTTCTATGCCAAAAATATTATTTACTACTGTAAAATCATTAGAAATATATGAAACAGAAGCATTTGGTGTACCAAAGTTACCTTCATTCAAAACAAGAACTCCATTATCATATGCTCCTAAAGGAACATTATTATCAGTGGCATCATCATTACTACAAGAAGCAAGTAATAAAGCACTTGCGAAAATTCCTAAAAAAACATTTTTAAATTTCATTGTTTAATAATTAAGGGTTAAATAAAGAGTTAAATTCCTTCCGGGCATCATACGACTAGGAAGGCTTTCATATTTTTCGTTCCAGACATTGGCTATTTTAAAGCCAATTTTAAATATATCTTTTTTACTGAAATTATAATCCATTCCTATATTTGAAACATTATAATCAGTTAAAATAGTATTAGGATCATTATCAGATGTTGTGAAAACTTCACCAATAAACATAAATTGATAGTACAGCGCAAAGTTTTTATATGCGTAAGAGGAGGATGCTGTCATTTTATGATAAGGAACATAAAATAATTGTTTATCATTTTTGTCATCGGTAGAAACGGTGTATGAATACGTTCCATTAAAACCTACAGAATGTTTATTAAAATGTTTTTGCCAACCTAACAACGCTTCTGCACCATAAATAGAGACCTTATCTGTATTTACAGGAGACCAATTACCACTATTATTAGGTAACCAGCGAATCATATTATCGATTTTAGAAGCGTAAGCATTAGCGGATAAAGTAAAATCTTTGTATTGGAAATCATTACTCACTTCTACCTGATACGAGTTTTCTGGTTTCAAATCAAGGTTACCGCTTCCTAACCAATATAAATCGTTAAATGTGGGCGTTCTGTAATTGCGTGATACGTTAAGTTTCAACTGATATAATTTCGAAAAATCAAACTTTGATCCCGCTGAAAAAAGAATTGGACTCTTATAAACGTCGGAGATTTCTTTTCGAAAACTGAGTTCGTAATTCCATCTTTCGGTAAGGCTATGTTTTAATAAAACACTTACGCCTCCTATTTCTCTGCTTTCCGTCCCGATGCCAGATCCAATACCTTTACTTTTATTGTAATCTACAATTGTGTTGAGAATCATTTTTGGAGTAAAAGCATAGAGAAAGTCATATTTTGCAATAAAACTATTTACTCCACCCAACTCATATTCTTTAGTATCGATATCCTCAAAGTAGTTGTAATGTTCAGTGATATAAGCTACTTTCAAATTGGAAGTAGAATTCCCTACAATGCTCGTCCATGTCACTAAATTTCTGGTATTGAAGTCCTGATACTTTGTTTTGACTGCGTATGGTGACGTTAATGAAAAATGTCGTTCGCCATCATAAAGTTCACTGTAAAACTTAATACTATTTTTAGCGTTAATCTTGTACCCTACTGCTGTACTTAAATTATTATTGTAATACTGTCCATTGACATTTCTATCCTCTTGACCAACAAATTTAAAATCATTATCGGAACTGTTTCTAGTTAAACTTGCATTTACGCTCCAATTATTTGTTGCAGATGTAATTCCATAAACTGCGCTCAGCGTATTAAAGTCGCCGTAATATACTTCTAGATTATTTTTGAAAGTGTTTTTAAACTTCAAATCATTATTTAAATGGATTGTCCCTCCTATTGCGCCACTTCCGTAAATTACACTTCCACCACCCGCTTTAACATCTATCGAATTATAGCCTCTCGTCGAAATCGTATTGAAGTCGGTTTGCCCTAATAATTGCGAATTGATATTAATACCGTTCCATATTACGGCAGTTTGCTGTGCTGTGGTTCCTCTGAAAGACGGTGAAGAAACCATTCCCAAACCATTTTCTTTAAAATAAATTACCGAATTGTAGTTTAAAAGTGAAGTCAGCGAAGATTGATTTTTACTAATGATAGAATCGTTCAGTTTAAGAACAGATTGTGAGTCAGTAAAATTCTTGAGTTGGTTATCAGATACTATAACTTCATTCAAAGGTATAGCCGTATTATTTTGTGCAACAATAAGTTGACCAAATAACAAAATGCAAGAAAGAAGAAATTTTTTAGTTGCCATAATTTCTGAACCTTTTTCCCGAAAGTTCGATATTAGTTAAGAAATAAGGCAGGTCTCCTGGCTTGCGTCTTGTTGTTTACCTTCCCATCGCGCAAGGCGTGACAGTGGTTTTGTAGATAACAACAAGCTTAATAGCGTACAGTTGCGGGAACAGCTTAGGTTTTAAACCTAATTCCCTTTTAATGTGTTTTGCATAAAACAAAATACAACCTTAATTCGGATGCAAAGGTAGAAAAATAAAACAATGTAAGGTTAAAGAACAAGGATTATAAATTTAAACTCTCTTAAAACACTAGTTAACAGTTATTTAAACTATTTATTTACTCTTATCTTCCTTCTTAGTTAATTTATAAACTAAATAAGCGAAACCAACTATAAAATGCAATATGATAACGCCGGCAACGATATATATGAAGGTGTTTGAATTGTCTCTCATGGTTTATTTTTTGTCAAAGTTACGCTATCGATGGTAGAAAATAAGTGCCTAATATCACACATCAGTTTTTTTATTGAAACAAAACTATACTTTTGTAAAAAAAATTGCTTTATGAAATTCGTTAAAAATACAATTTACTTTTTTCTTTTCTTTTTGTTATTCGTCCAATGTAAAAAAGAAACGGGTGCTGAAAACACAGTTGCAGTAAAAAACGAAATCTTATACGCTAAAGGACTTGAAATTTACAAATACAAAGGTTTTTCGATACTTAAAATAACGAAGCCTTGGCCTGGAGCGAAAGAAAATTTCAATTATATTTTACAAGAAAAAGACGGAATTATTCCAGATAGTTTAAAGCAATTTCCTGTTATACCTATTCCCTTAAAATCAATAGTAGTAACATCAACTACTCACATACCCGCCTTAGAAATGTTAGGTGTCGAAAAAACATTAGTTGGATTTCCAAACACCGACTATATTTCATCTGCACTAACAAGAAAATTAATTGATTCTGGGAAAGTTCGAGAAGTTGGAAAAAATGAATCATTAAATACCGAAGTGCTCATAGATATGGCACCGGATTTAATAGTTAGTTTTGGTTTAAGCAACAGCAATCCCACTGTTGACAATTTACAAAAAAGTGGTTTAAAAGTAATTTTTAATGGCGATTGGACCGAGCAATCACCACTTGGAAAAGCAGAATGGATCAAGTTTTTTGGCGCGTTGTACGGATTAGACAATAAAGCAAATGAAATATTCACTGAAATCGAAAAAGAATACAATAGCACTTTGGCTTTAGCCAAAAAAGCGCTTTCAAAACCTACTGTTTTAAGCGGAGCGATGTATCAAGAGCAATGGTACGTTCCACAAGGCGAAAGTTGGGCAGCACTATTTATGAAAGACGCACAATCAAACTATTTATGGTCAAATACTAAGGGAACTGGAAGTTTAACTTTGCCATTTGAAACCGTAATTGATCAAGCTAAAAGTGCCGAATTCTGGGTTAGCCCTGGAGATTTTTCCTCCTTAAAACAGATGGAGGATAGTAATCCACATTATAAGGAATTTGATTCTTTTAAGAATAAAAAAGTATATTCGTATAGTGTAAAAAAAGGTTTAAAAGGAGGAATTGTTTATTTTGAATGGTCGCCAACACGCCCAGACTGGGTACTAAAAGACTTAATTAAAATATTTCATCCTGAATTACTGCCGAACCACGAACTTTTTTTCTTTCAGAAATTAGAATAAATTGAACAACTCAAACCGAAACTCCTTACTTTTTGTACTCCTAACCTTTGGAGTTATTTTGTTGTTCTTAATAAACATTAGTTTAGGATCAGTGTCCATTCCTTTAAAGGAAGTTTTTAATAGTCTTATTGGAGGAACTCCCGTTAAAGAAACTTGGCATTATATCATTGTTAATTATCGTTTACCTAAGGCTATAGCAGCTATTCTAGTGGGAATGGGCTTATCTATAAGTGGTTTATTAATGCAAACTTTATTTAGAAATCCTCTAGCCGGACCCTACGTTTTAGGACTGAGCTCTGGCGCTAGTCTAGGAGTAGCAGTAGTTATTTTAGGCGCTGCATTGATGCCTTCATTTTTAGCCACGTTTTTATTGTCTTCTTATGGAATTGTTTTGGCATCCAGTTTAGGAAGTTTTGCAGTTTTACTGGCAGTTTTAACGGTTTCTCATCGTTTGCGCGATACTATGGCAATATTAATTGTCGGGCTTATGTTTGGTAGTTTAACCAGTGCAATTGTAGGAACACTAACTTATTTCAGCACTGCAGAACAATTACAAAAATTCACTTTTTGGTCATTAGGTAATTTAGGCAATTTATCGTGGACTGCAATTGTGATTTTAGCTTGTTGCGTTGTGAGCGGTTTACTCTTAAGTATTTTCAGCATAAAACCTTTGAACGCTTTACTTCTTGGCGAAAACTACGCAAAGAGTTTAGGATTGAATTATAAAAAATCACGAATCATAATCATATTTGCAACTAGTATTTTGGCTGGAAGCATCACCGCTTTTGCAGGACCCATTGCATTTATAGGATTAGCAGTGCCTCACATTGCAAAACTAGTTTTCCAAACGAGTAACCACACAATATTATTTTGGAGTACTATCCTGTTTGGTGCATTAATTATGCTTATTTGTGATAGTATTTCCCAACTTCCGGGAAGTGACATTACATTGCCAATAAACGCTGTTACCAGTATTTTTGGCGCACCAATCGTAATTTGGCTCTTGATTAGAAAACAAAAAATGATCAATTAATGAAAAACGAAATCATTTTACAAGCTTCTAAAATATCCATTGGTTATACCTCCAAAAAACACAATACTGTTATCGCATCTGATATTGATTTATCTCTGAAAAAAGGAAAGTTGATCTCTTTAATTGGCGCCAACGGAATTGGAAAATCGACACTTTTGCGAACGATAACGGGAATTCAGAAAACAATTTCGGGAACCGTACTACTTAAAGAAGTTAACATTCACGAACTAGATGCTCTAACACTAGCCAAAAATTTAAGTGTAGTACTGACTGAAAAGTTACCACCTAGCAATTTAACTGTTTTCGAATTGATTGCGTTAGGGCGACAACCGTATACGAACTGGATTGGAAAATTAACCGCAGAAGACATTACTAAGGTAAATGAGGCAATGGAGTTAACTCAAATTACTCATTTAGCTGATAAAAAGCATTTCGAAATAAGCGATGGTCAATTACAAAAGGTTTTGATTGCAAGAGCGCTGGCTCAGGATACACCTTTAATAATTTTGGACGAACCCACTACACATCTTGATTTGTTACATAAAGTTTCGCTTTTTAAATTGCTTAAAAAGTTAACAAAGGAAACAGATAAATGTATTCTTTTTTCTACACATGATATCGATATGGCGATACAATTGAGTGACGAGATGATCATTATGACAACAGAAACTGTAATTCAAGACGAACCTTGTAATTTTATTGCAAAGGGCAGTTTTAGTAGATTATTTAATGACGAACATATTGTTTTTGACCCAGAAAAAGGAAAGTTTATAATTATTTAAACTACTTGTTTAACATAATTTGCCTTTTGGCTTCACCAATAACAAAAGCTACGGAATTTGCAATATTGAAACTTCGTATTAAATTTGACATTGGTATCGTGAGATGATTTTCAAATTGCTCCAAAACCTCAAAACATAATCCTTTGCTTTCTTTTCCAAAAACCAACCAATCGCCATCTTGAAAATCTATTTCTAAATAGGATTTGTCGGCATGCGAACTCATTAGAAAAACGCGCGATAAATCAGAAATTTTCGATTTCCATTCCGCTACATTTTCATATTCAGTTACATCAAGATGCACCCAATAATCGAGTCCGGAACGTTTCAAGTTTTTATCATTAATCACGAAACCAAAAGGATGAACTAGATGCAACCGACTTTCAGTACCAACGCACAAACGACCGATGTTTCCAGTATTGTTAGGTATTTCAGGTTCTATTAAAACAATATTTAACATTTAGATTTTTGATTTTTTATTAAAGTTCTGAGGTTGCGTGATTGACTGAAGGTTTTTTATTTCATCTGAAATTACTATTGCTATTGAAAACTGTCAACTGCAATAACTTCTCCAGCTTGTAAGTCATTAAGGTGCAAATTTCCTATTCGAACGCGTACTAAGCGCAAAGTAGGAAATCCAACAGCAGCGGTCATTTTGCGAACTTGACGAAATTTACCTTCATTTACTGTAATAGACGCCCATGAAGTTGGTCCGTGTCGTTCATCCCGTATCTTTTTACCTCTCGGTCCAAAAGCAGGAATTTCTGTAATTAATTTAGCTTGACAAGGTTTCGTAATGTACTTAGTTCCATTAAATCCTATTTCAACTCCTTTTTGCAATTGCTCTATTGCGGCTTGAGTAATGATTCCGTCGACTTGGACATAATACTCTTTATCTACTTTTTTACTCCTGATGATTTCACTCATCATTCCATCTGTAGTAAGTAAAAGTAATCCCTCGGAGTCCTCGTCTAGACGCCCTATAGCCATGGTTCCTTTCGGAAAATCATACAATTCGCCTAGCAGTTTCTTTTTCCTTTTTAATTCGTAAATAAACTGACTTAAATAGCCGTACGGCTTATGAATAATGAAATGAGAATGAGACATGAAGCGATACGATTAGTAAATGCAAAGATAGTTTTGTTTTCACTAAATGTGAAATGGTAATTAGCTGCATTTAAATCATTCTACATAAAAACATGTTAAATAATTCAAATTCACCACTTAATATTCGTAATATTATACCTAAGTAAAATGATATTCATTAAAATTAATCATTATGGAAAGCAACGATTTAGGTTCAAAAAAGACAAATAATAAGCAGAATACAAATGAGGGATTTAGTGGTGAAAACATCCCTGAAGATTACAACTCTGCTACATCAAATATTACAGAAGAAGTAGAAATTGACGCTAATGGCAATAAAAAAATTGTTCAAAGAGCGCGTAATGTGGATGGAAGTGTTGCATCAATTCCTGACGAAGAGAGAAATTGGAACGAAAACGAAAGTTTAAGTCGTTCTGTCTCTTCTGAAAAAGAGGAAATGCGAACTGTTGAAAATAAAGATTTAAATTCAGACATTACCGCTTATCGTTATCCTGCATCTCATCCAGACAATCACGAAGATCGAGGTAATATCAAGTTAGACGAATAGTTTTTATATTTTTTTCAGAAAAAGCCAATAGGATTTAAAATTCTTATTGGCTTTTTTTTTGTAGAACATTTAATATTAAAATTTTAAAATAAAAGGAGAAACGGAATTAAAATTAGGGGATTAAAGCATATTTGGATTAAAGTCAAGCAAATTTAGAATCAGCTCGATTAGATAGAAAACAACACTCAAGTAAGGTTCAATGTAGACATGTTGATTAATATAAATTTTACTTAATAATCTTGCCTTCCAATTATCGTTACAATTTCAATTTCGTCACCGTTAATATTATAATAGATTGTATCGACGCCGCAAACGCAATAACGCTCTACATCTTTATATCTAATTACCGCAGGAAATAAAAAGGGATTTAAAGCAATTTTGTTAAAACATTCAAATAACATACTGTAATACTTATTTGCCTGAAGTAAACCAAATCTTCCCAAACCAAATTCAAAAATCCTGGTAATATCCTCCTCTGCCTCAAACGAAAGGGTAAACTTATACATTCAAGCGACTTCTAATTTGTTCTAAAAGCTCTTCTTTAGTTTTAGTACTAAATCCACTTTTTAAACCTCTATCAATTTTCATTTGAACGTATTCATGATACTCTTCACGCTCACGCGCTTGCTTAATCAAAAAATTCACAGCTTCACTTTTGCTCGAAAATTCTTGTTCAGCAACTTGATTTTTTAACCATTCGTCATTTTTCTCTGCTAATGTGATACTTTGTCTTGACATAATTAAAATATTAGTGGTGTAAATATACACCAATATAAATTCAAAATTAAAAAATTTATTATAAACCTAAGCAGAATATTTCCTAATTAGAGTCTTTTATGCTGAAGAAATCAGCTCCAAAAAAAAACTATTAAATCAATCACCGGCACTAAACGCATTTTAAATCTTACAATTCATATTATTCCTTACTTTTACTTTTCAAAACCTATTTCTCATGTCTACTGTACTACCGTTTTTAGTCGTTTTTATCATTGCGCTACTCCTAGGCATTTTTATTGGCAAACTAATATTCTCATCTCGATTCCTTTCGGAAAAAATTAGTTTGGAAGAAAAAATGATTGCTGCTAATGCGCAGATCAATCAATTAAAAGAACAAATTGATGCTGAAAAAGCCAATTTCGGCAAGCAGTTACAAAACAGCAATTCTGAAAAAGAATCGATCCGAACGGAGAAAGACAGTCTAGCTATTCAGCTTTCTAAGAAAGAAGTTGATTTTGAAAATCTGTGGGAACGCAATAAAGAACAAAAAGAAGAAGTCGAAAAGCTGCAAGAGAAATTCACAAAGGAATTCGAAAATTTAGCCAATAAAATTCTCGAAGAGAAATCGAATAAATTTACAGAGCAAAACAAAGAGAATATGAAAAATATCTTGACTCCACTGCAAGATAAAATTCAGTTATTCGAGAAAAAAGTAGAAGACACACATAAAGAAAGTATTGATTATCATGCTGCATTGCGCCAACAAATTTTGGGTTTACGCGAAATGAATATCCAAATGAGTAAGGAAACCATAAACTTGACTAAAGCGTTAAAAGGCGATAGTAAAATGCAAGGTAATTGGGGTGAATTAGTTCTCGAACGTGTGCTTGAAAAATCAGGATTAGAGAAAGGACGTGAATATGAAGTGCAGCAAGCTTTTACTACTTCAGAAGGAAATCGCGTGTTTCCTGACGTAGTCATTAATTTACCAGATGGTAAAAAAATGATTGTAGATTCGAAAGTTTCATTGACAACTTATGAAAAATTCATAAACGAAGAAGATGATATCGTAAAGAATGGTTATTTGAAAGAACATGTATTATCTATTAAAAGACACGTCGAGCAATTAGGAAATAAAAACTACCACGAATTATACCAAATCGAGAGCCCAGATTTTGTACTTTTATTTATTCCAATTGAGCCTGCATTTGCGATGGCGCTGAATGAAGATACTAGTTTATACAATAAAGCATTCGAAAAAAATATCGTAATCGTGACTCCCGCAACTTTATTAGCCACTTTGAGAACTATAGATAGCATGTGGACGAATCAAAAACAACAAGAAAATGCATTAGAAATTGCCCGACAAGCGGGAGCTTTATATGATAAATTTGAAGGTTTTGTAAGTGATTTAATTCGGATAGGAAAAAAGATTGACGAAACAAAAACGGAGTATACGGGCGCAATGAATAAATTAGTCGATGGAAAAGGTAATTTAATAACTAGCGTTGAAAAATTAAAAAAAATGGGAGCTAAAGCTAAAAAAGCACTTCCTGAAAATATTATAAATCGAGCAGAAAAAGACGAAAATCATCTATTAAATTAATTATCCATGAAAAAATTTCTATTAATAATAGTTGCTATAAGCGCAGTAGCAGTCGGAGTTTATTTTGGCTTTTTGCACAATGCATCGTATAGCGAAGGCGTGCGTTCAGGCGAACTTATAAAAGTGAGTCATAAAGGAATTCTGTTTAAAACGTGGGAAGGCGAAATAAGTCAGGGAATTTCAGGAGCGCAAATCTTTTCTTTTTCAGTTTTAGATAATGAAAAAAACGTAATTATAGATTTAAAAAATATGGAAGGCCAATATGTCCAAGTAAGTTATAAAGAACGATATAAAACTTTTCCTTGGTGGGGCGACACGCGCTACTTTATTACGTCTGTTAAAAAAGTCAATTCTCCATTTAAAATAAAATAAATGAATTCAATTTTTAAAACTGTTTCTTCGTCTGATATCAGTATTTCACAACTAATGCTTCCCAGCCATTCCAATTTTAGTGGTAAAATTCACGGAGGCTATATCTTATCCTTATTAGACCAGATCGCCTTTGCTTGTGCTTCAAAATTTTCTGGTAATTATTGTGTTACCGCTTCCGTAGATACAGTAAATTTCCTGAATCCTATTGAGGTGGGAGAATTGGTTACTATGAAAGCAAGTGTAAACTATGTTGGTAAAAGCTCCATGATTATTGGTATTCGAGTAGAAGCTGAGAACATTCAGACCGGCCAAATAAAACATTGCAATTCCTCTTATTTTACAATGGTTGCTAAAGATAAAGATGGAGTAAATATTCCTGTTCCAGGACTAATTTTATCTCAAAAGAAAGATGTGAGACGCTTTATAAATTGTATCAAGCAAATTGCATTAAAAAAAGAACAAAATATTCACGAAGAAGAATTTGATTACAACTCTGAGGAGTCGATCGAAAGTCTGAAGAATTATAACATCAAATTAGAGCTAAAATAAGTTTCATTAATAACGTTAGCTCATTCCCATAACAACGATCTATTCTACCTTATATAATAGGACAACAATCTTTATACAGTCAGCGCTATCAGCGGCCTTTATTTTCGTTTTGAATACGAATTATTTTTTTGTAACTTTAAGTAATTAACTCATAGACTAATATGAAAAAAATTACTTTTTTAGTTTTAACATTACTTTCATTTATAGCACATGCTCAAGAAAAAATGATGTCTAATAATGGCATCATAAATTTTGAAGCATCTATTCCTTTATTCGAAGAAGTGAAAGCTACAAATAACAAAGCGAGGTGTGTACTAATTACAAAAACAGGCGAGTTTACTTGTTGGGTTACGGTTAAGGATTTTAAATTTGAAAGAAGCTTAATGGAGCAACACTTCAACAGCAACTACATGGAAAGTGATCGTTACTCTAAAGCTCTGTTTAAAGGAATAATTGAAAAATTTAATTTAACTACTATTACTTCTCAACCAAACTCTTATCAAATTAATGGTAAAATGACACTACATGGTCGTTCTAAAAAAATGTCTGTGAAAGGAACTTTAAGAAAAGTCGAAAAAGGTATCGAATTCACGTCAGAGTTCCCTTTAAACACGGATGATTTCAAAATAGAAATACCTTTATTAGTTCGAGGTAAAATTTCTAAAAATGTAAATACACGAATTATCTGTTTACTTAAATAAATTTAATCCTTCACACAATCTTTAAGTGCTTCTTCTAATTGTGTATATTTAAAATTAAAACCAGTTTCTTCTATCTTTTTCGATGAAACTCTTCTCCCAGTTAAAACAATTTTTGACATTTCTCCTAAAGCCATTTTTAATACAAATTCAGGAACGTTCGGCAACCATATTGAATAACCAAAAACACGAGCCAAAGTTTTAGAAAAAACACTATTGTTTGTATTATCACATACAGCAGCATTATATGGTCCGGCCATATCTTCCTTAATTATAGCTTGGTAATACATTCCACATAAATCATCTATATGAATCCACGGCATATACTGTTTTCCAGAACCTAAAGCCGAACCTAATCTATATTTGAATAGTGGAATCAATTGCTTTAAGAATCCATCGTTTCTGCCCATTACTAAGCCTGTTCTTATTTTTACCGTGCGAATGTTTAAATTCTCAATGAAATCAATCGAATCTTCCCACTTCTGACAGGCGTAACCCAAGAAGTCATTTGCTGGAGCATCACTTTCTTTACAAATCTCTTCTCCATTAACAGCACCATAGTAACCAACAGCTGAGGCAGAAATAAAAGCATCTAATTTCTTGTAATGTTTTTTAAGTACCATATATAGGAGTTGCGTTGATTTCTCCCTACTATCAATAATAGCCGCTTTCCTTTTGGCAGTCCAACGCTTCTCAGCGATATTCTCTCCTGCAAGATGAATAATATAATCTGCTTTCAAGACTGCATCCTCCTCAATAAACTGAGCCGCGACGTCCCATTTATAATAGAAAATATCTTTTTTATTTTGTTTTTCCGACCTGCTTAGAATTGAAACTGTGTAGCCTTTGCTAATCAATAAATCAGTCAAATGTCTACCTATAAATCCTGAACCACCACTAATTAAAACGTTCTTTTTCATAATACCGTAAAGCTACTCATTTTTAATACTATAAAATTATATTAAATTTTGTTTAACTTTATTAAAATATCGTTAAACATTTATTATCTTTATACTCTAATTTGAAATACACACAAAATGGCTACTAAAAAAACAGCAATAACAAAAGACAAAATCGTTTCAATGTACATGGATTATGTATTGGAGCATAGTGAAAAACCAAAATCTGTTTATCATTTCACGAAAATGAATGATTTTACTGAAACTGAATTTTATGCTTTTTTTGGAACATTAGAAAGTATTGAGAAGGAAATTTTCAAAATGTTTGTCGAAAAGACTACAGAACTGCTTGCTAAAAATGCAGATTATGAAACTTACGACATGAGAAGCAAGATGCTAAGCTTTTACTTTACATTCTTTGAAATCCTAACGGCAAACAGAAGTTATGTGATGTTAGTTTTAAAAGAGCAGAGTAATCAGTTGAAAAAACTAATGCAATTGTCTGGTCTTAGAAACAGCTTTAAAAATTATTTGACTGAAATTATTTCAGATGATTTTAGAACACAACAAGAGAAACTTCAAAACTTTCAAGAGAAAGCATTTCAAGAAACTTCATGGATTCAATTGCTGTTGACATTAAAGTTCTGGATGGAAGATTCATCACCTGCTTTTGAAAAAACAGATATTTATATTGAAAAATCAGTAAAAGCGACTTTCGAATTAATGAACATCGCTCCAATAGACAGCTTAATCGACTTTGGAAAATTTATTTTCAAAGAAAAAATATACAACAAATAATGAAAACGATAGACTACATACCAACTTCAAAAATTGAAAGAGCTACAAAACTAGTGCAAACTGGTGCAAAAGTAGGAGTAAATTATTTGAAATATTACGGTGAGAAAATGGTCAATTCAGATTTGACACGGGATAAACTCAACGAAGATAATGCTGAGGATATTTACGATGGTTTGAAAAGCCTAAAGGGAAGTGCATTGAAAGTTGCGCAAATGTTGAGTATGGACAAAAGTTTCTTACCGCAAGCGTATGTAGAGAAGTTTTCACTTTCTCAATTTTCAGTTCCACCTTTATCTGCACCTTTAGTGTTGAAGACTTTCAAAAACAACTTTGGTAAAACACCTTACGAGATATTTGATGAATTCAATGCAACTTCAGTAAATGCAGCAAGTATTGGTCAAGTCCATGTGGCGATGAAAGACGGAAAGAAATTAGCTGTCAAAATTCAATATCCTGGAGTGGCAAATAGCATCTCATCTGATTTAGCAATGGTTAAACCAATAGCTATTAGAATGTTCAACTTGCAAGGAAAAGATTCTGATAAGTACTTTAAAGAAGTAGAAGATAAATTGATAGAGGAAACGAATTATTTATTGGAACTAGAACAAAGTCAAGAAGTTGTCGAAGCTTGTAAAAAAATTGAAAATTTAGTTTTTCCAGAATATTATGCTAAATATTCTTCTGAAAAAATCATTACAATGGATTGGATGACAGGGATTCACTTATCTGAGTTCACCAAGAAAAACACAGATCAAGCAGTAGCTGATAAAGTTGGTCAAGCGCTATGGGATTTTTATATGTACCAAATTCATATTTTGAAAAAAGTACATGCTGATCCGCATCCTGGAAACTTCTTAGTAAACGATAAAAATGAATTAGTTGCACTGGATTTTGGTTGTATGAAAAAAATTCCAACCGACTTCTATATTCCTTACTTTGAATTAATAGATAAAAATGTAATTAATAATGCTGAAATCTTTAATGCAAAATTATTTGAATTAGAAATTTTACGCACGGATGATTCGAAAGAGGAAATAGCCTATTTCACTGAAATGTTCCATGATTTACTTTCTTTATTTACTAAACCATTCCAAGATAAAACTTTTGATTTCTCTGACGAAACGTTTTTTGAAAGTATCGCTCAATTAGGCGAACGCTTTTCCAAAGACACGAATTTGAAAAAAATGAATGGAAATAGAGGTTCGAAACACTTTATATACATGAATAGAACGTTTTTTGGCTTGTACAACTTAATGTTTGATTTGAAAGCTAAAATAACTGTCAACGAATTCGAAAAGTACGAATAGTGAAGAAGGAAAATCTGCCTACTAAAATGTGTTTGGTTTGCAACCGACCTTTTACATGGCGGAAGAAATGGGAGAAAGTTTGGGAAGAAGTCAAATATTGTAGTGAAAAATGCAAAAGAAACAAAAAGGGTTAGTTTGGTTTAGAAATGATTTGAGAGTAAATGATAATGAATCATTGACTAATGCAATTGCTGAAAACGATTCTGTTATTGCAGCATATTGTTTTGATCCCAGACATTATGAAGTGACTCCTTTCGGATTTAAAAAGACTGAAAAATTTAGAGCTAAGTTTTTAATTGAGACGATTACGGAACTTAAGGAGAATTTACAAAAACTCAATATTTCTCTTTTGGTTTACAATCAAAAACCAGAAGACTGCATTGCTGAGATTATAGCATCACACGAAATTAATTCAATATACCTTCAGGAAGAATGGACAACTGAAGAAATGGAAGTTTTAGAAAATGTAAAATCTAAGGTTTCTAGCGAGATTGAATTTAAATCGACTTACAATCAGTTTTTATTTCATCCAGTCGATGTTCCATTTGAATTGAATTTTATTCCAAATGTGTTTACACAATTTAGAACAAAGTGCGAAAAATACACAAAGGTTAGGGCTGAGTTTGTAGTAAATAGAGTGGCAGAAGAGAATCTGATAACAAATGAAACTGAGATCCCTTCATTGGAGGCATTAGGTTTTAGTGATTTTGCTACAGATTCTCGAACTGCTTTTCCGTATCAAGGTGGCGAAAATCAGGCAATAGAAAGAATTCAACACTATTTTTGGGAAACTAAAAAACTTGGTGTTTATAAATTAACGCGCAATGGCTTAATAGGTAAAGATTTTAGTTCAAAATTTTCTCCTTGGTTAGCTAATGGCAGTATTTCAGCTAAAACTATTTATTGGGAAATATTAAAATACGAACGAGAAATAGGGAAAAATGATTCGACGTATTGGTTAATTTTTGAATTGATTTGGAGAGATTATTTCAAATATGTTTCTCTTAAAAATGGCAATTCGATTTTTAAAATTGGAGGAATTTTAGATAAAAACTACGATTGGAAAAAAAATCCATCGGCAATTAACGCGTGGATAAATGGAACAACAGCTGAGCCTTTTGTAAATGCTAACATGATAGAATTAAAGCAGACAGGATGGATGAGCAATCGTGGAAGACAAAATGTAGCATCTTACTTTGCTAAGAATTTACTTTTAGATTGGCGTATTGGAGCTGCTTACTTTGAGTCAACGTTAATAGATTATGATGTCCACAGTAATTATGGCAATTGGATGTATGTATCTGGTGTGGGCAATGATCCAAGAGATCGAAAGTTCAATATTCCATTGCAAGCGGAACGATATGATGGAGAATCAAAATTTCAGAAGTTATGGTTGCAACAACAATTATTTTAGAAACACATGAGCACAAATAAAAAAATTATTAATGTAGTTTGGTTTAAAAGAGACCTTCGTTTGCAAGACAACGAGGCGATTTTTAATGCGTCAAAAACAGGTATTCCAACTTTATTGCTTTATGTTTTCGAAAAATCATTAGAGCATGATTCGCATTACAGTGCGAGACATTGGAATTTTATTAAGCAATCTATTATAGATATTAATACTCAATTGCAACCGCTTAATACACACGTTTTAGCCGTTTCATCAGAAGTGATTCAGGCGTTGAATATTATCGAGGAAACTTATAAAATTGACACTGTATTTTCTCACCAAGAAACCGGTTTAAAAATTACTTACGAAAGGGACAAGAGTTTTAAAAGATTTTGCAAAAACAACCAAATCAATTGGGTAGAAAATATCAATAATGGAATTTTTAGAGGTTTAAGTAATAGATCAAATTGGGTCACTAATTGGGAAAATTACATGAATGATTCTTTATTCGTTTTTAATCCAACCCCAAATGATTTCTTGAAAAATAGCGAAATTATAGAACTTGAAAATGTATTAGATAAGAAAAATTTAGAATCCATTCCGGATGCTATTTTCCAAAAAGGAGGTTCAACCATGGCTGGGAAATATCTACAGACATTTTTAGATGATCGGTATCACAGTTATAGTTACAATATTTCAAAACCATTGCTTGCTAGAAAAAGTTGCAGCAGATTATCGCCTTACATTGCATGGGGAAATTTATCTTCAAGACAAGTTTTACAAAAGGCAGCGACATTCCGACCTACCTGTTCTGATAAAAAGCAAATTGACTCTTTTGTATCTAGATTGACTTGGCAAGCACATTTCATTCAGAAATTTGAAATGGAAGAGATCATGGAATTCGAAAGTGTTAATAAAGGTTTTCATTCTCTGAAGAAGAAACAGAACGAAAATTATATAGAAGCGTGGAAAACAGGGCAAACAGGATTTCCTTTAATTGATGCATGTATGCGTTGTTTAAATGAAACTGGCTACCTGAATTTTAGAATGAGAGCCATGCTAGTTTCTTTTTTTACTCATAACTTGTGGCAACCATGGCAAGATGCTACATCTCACCTGTCGCAAATGTTTTTAGATTTTGAACCTGGTATTCACTTTCCACAATTACAAATGCAAGCTGGCGAAACTGGAATCAATATGTTACGTATTTATAATCCAATAAAAAATAGTTACGATCACGATCCCGACGGAGAATTTATAAAAAAATGGGTTCCAGAATTAGACAATTTACCTAGAGCATTTGTACATGAACCATACAAAATGACCTATTTAGACCAAAAATTTAATGATTTCGAATTAGGAGTGAATTATCCAAAACCTATTGTAAATATGGAACGAACTAGAAAATTTGCAAGTGACTTTTTGTGGAAAATGAAAAAAAATCCAATGGTAAAAGAGGAAAGTCTGCGAATATTAAAATTACATACTATGTCTGACATTGGCGACAGCGAATAGTAAAAAAATAGAAGTACAACAAATCATAAAATTTAAAATCGTGACGACAAAAAAAGAACTTAACGATATTGACAAAGATCGAATCATAGAAATGGCTTGGGAAGACCGAACCACTTTTGACGCAATTTTAATGCAATTTGGCTTAAAAGAGCAAGAAGTAATCGACTTAATGCGAACTGAAATGAAAGCCTCTAGTTTTAGAATGTGGCGCGAAAGAGTTCAAGGCCGAAAAACAAAGCATGAAAAATTAAGGGATTTTCGAGAAGGTCGCTTTAAATGCAGTATGCAAAGGCAAATTAATAATAATAAGATTTCAAAGCGTTAACCTTCGCTAAAAGTAAAATAAGAATAATAACTGATTGATATAAAACATGAAAAACATTGTAATCATAGGTGGTAGCAAAGGAATTGGTAATGCGATTTTGTTACAACAATTAGAAACTAACGCAGTCTACAACATTAGCCGCAATGCTCCAGAAATTGAACATGCTAATTTAAAGCACTTTTCATTAGATGTATTGCAAGATGCACTTCCTGAAATTGAAAGCATTGATACCTTAATTTATTGTCCAGGTTCTATCAACTTAAAACCAATAGGAAGTTTAAGTATTGAAGATTTTAGAACTGACTTTGAAATAAACGTTATTGGCGCAGTAAAAGCAATCCAAAAGTATTTACCGACACTAAAAAAAGGAACTGATCCATCAATCGTTTTATTTAGTACTGTTGCGGTAAAACTAGGAATGCCATATCATGCTAGTATCGCTACAGCAAAAGCAGGAATTGAAGGTTTAGTAAAATCATTAGGTGCTGAGTTAGCTTCAGTTGTTCGTATCAATGCGATTGCTCCTACGATTACAGAAACTACACTTGCTGCTGGAATTTTAAGAAATGATCGAATGAAAGAAAATATGGTGGAACGTCATCCAATGAAAGGATACTTAAAACCAGAAGAAGTAGCAAG
The DNA here is from genome assembly GCF_039123485.1 of Flavobacterium sp. PL12. Lineage (NCBI taxonomy): Bacteria > Pseudomonadati > Bacteroidota > Flavobacteriia > Flavobacteriales > Flavobacteriaceae > Flavobacterium > Flavobacterium sp. PL12. The sequence continues at coordinate 150,593 of NZ_JBANDI010000004.1, read as the reverse complement.
TATGGCTAACTTCTTAATATCTGAAAATGCGAAATCAATTTCAGGACAAATTTTTGAAATGGACTACGGAATCGTAACATTCAAAATCTAATAAAAACCAGATAATAAAATATATAACCATAATAATAAGAGATGAAAAGCTACGAAAAAATAGAACAATACGATACAGAAGTTACAGAAGCATTAGCTGGTAATTATAAAACAATAATAGGTACATTAGGAGAAGACGTTGATAGAGAAGGTCTTGAAAAAACACCAGAAAGAGTTGCAAAAGCAATGCAATACTTGACGCATGGTTACGGATTAGATCCACTAGAGATTTTGAAATCAGCGATGTTTACTGAAGATCATAGACAAATGATAGTAGTGAAAGATATCGAAGTATATTCTATGTGTGAGCACCACATGTTACCGTTTTTTGGAAAAGCGCACGTAGCGTATATTCCCAACGGAAAAATTGTAGGTCTAAGCAAAATTCCAAGAGTTGTTGATGCTTTTGCAAGAAGAATGCAAGTTCAAGAAAGATTGACGGACCAAATTAAAGATTGTATCCAAGAGGCGTTACAACCACTAGGAGTTGCAGTTGTAATCGAAGCACAACACATGTGCATGCAAATGCGCGGAATTCAAAAACAAAACTCTGTAACAACAACTTCTTCCTTTACAGGAGCTTTTGAGAAAAACAAAACTAGAAAAGAATTTATTAGTTTAGTTTCCAATAAATTAAGCTAAATTTAGTCCTTAAAGTAAAGGATATATTGTAATCAATTACAGATTTAATTGATCGTTCAAATATGGAATCTTTTATAGATTCCATACTTGTTTAAAAATGTGGCAAATGTGATAAATAAAGAATAGAATCTGCTTATTACATAGCTTCACAAATCAAATAAACAGCGAATTAATTTATAACGAAATTAAATATTTCACAATCACAATTAATTTAGTGTCTAAAATCCAAACAAAATAGAACTATGAAAATTCTCTTAACAGGTGCGACAGGTTATATCGGTAAACGACTTTTACCATTATTGATAGAACAAGGACATGATATAGTATGTTGTGTAAGAGACAAAAACAGGTTCTACGCTCCTGCTGAATTGATAGATAAAATAACAGTAGTCGAAGTTGATTTTCTCAATCAGGAAACGATGTCAAATATTCCAGAAGATATTGACGCCGCTTATTACTTAATACATTCGATGTCGGGTTCAGCAACTAATTTTGATGAACTAGAAAGTGATTCTGCTTTAAATTTTGTCGAAAGAGTAAATGAAACTACAGTTAAGCAAGTTATTTATTTAAGCGGAATTATAAATGATTCCTCACTTTCTAAACATTTATCTTCCCGTAAAAAAGTGGAGGAAATTTTGAATTCTGGAACGTTTGCGACCACTACTTTAAGAGCTGGAATTATTGTAGGCTCAGGAAGTGCCTCTTTTGATATTATACGGGATCTTGTAAATAAACTGCCTGTTATGGTCACGCCAAAATGGCTAAATACAAGATGCCAACCTATTGCTATACCAGACGTACTTGAATTTTTATCAAAATCATTACTAAATCCTGCAACTTACAATCAAAGTTTTGACATAGGCGGTCCTGATATTTTGACGTACAAAGAAATGCTAATGGGTTTTGCGGAGGCAAAACATTTAAAGCGCTGGATCTTTACGGTTCCAGTAATGACTCCGAAATTATCTTCTTACTGGCTGTATTTTGTAACCTCAACATCATATCGCCTCGCATCTGCATTAGTGAGCAGCATGAAGGTGGAAGTCGTTTGTAATGACACCAGAATAAATGAATTACTCGATGTCACTCCAATGACTTATGAACAAGCACTAGCCCGTGCGCTAATAAAAGTTGATGAAGATAAGGTAGCGTCTAGTTGGAAAGACTCTTTAGTTAGTGGTCGTTTCAGCAAAAATATGTCCGCATATTTAAAAGTTCCGAAAAAAGACTGCTTTATCGATCGTCGCAAGATGGAAATCATAGATCGCGATTTTACAATTAATAGAATATGGTCAATTGGTGGAGATACGGGTTGGTATTACGGTGACTGGTTATGGAGTTTAAGAGGATTTATCGATAAATTATATGGTGGTGTGGGATCTCGAAGAGGTAGAACAAACCGACACGATATACATTCTGGTGATGCTTTGGACTTTTGGCGTGTTTTATATGCGAATAAGGAAGAGGGAAAATTAATTCTTTTTGCTGAAATGAAATTACCAGGGGAAGCTTGGCTGGAATTTAAAATAATTCACAACACGCTTTATCAAGCTGCTACTTTCCGACCTAGGGGAGTTTGGGGAAAATTGTATTGGTATTCTGTTTTACCGTTCCACGGATTTATTTTTAAGGGAATGCTGGCGAAGTTAATTAAGTAATTTTAAGTTTAACCACACGTTGATTGTATTTGCCGCAAAGTCACGAAGGCACAAATTTTATATTAAAAAATTTTCACACAGATTTCACAGATTAGCACAAATTGATGAAGTGTAAAAAATTTAATCTCATAGCCGGGCGATCGCGAACTGACGAATTAATTGAATTTAGCTTATAATATGTGGTATCATTGAAGAATATTGCACTAAGTAGTACTTAAGTAGTAGTCAATATAAAGTAAACATGAAGCTTAACTAACTTAATTTTCTTAATGGTTTATAAAGTTCCATTGTTGAAACAGTCCTAATTTTATAAATTTAAGCAGCTCATAACTTCAAAAAAACACAAAAGAAGAATCTGCGTTAACCTTTTAAATCTGTGTAAACCGTGTTCAAAAAACTTATATTTCTTAAATCCTGCTTCACAAACTGACTAATTACGCAAAAAAACTTAATTAACTTACATGGTAAAAAAGAATTACTTTACAATTCCAGCCTTATAAGTAGCAATTGCACGGTCTCTCGCCATAGCATGTTCAACCATAGGTTTTCCGTATCCTAATTCGAATTCTTTAATCCATTTACGAACATAAACTCCCTTTTCATCAAACTTTTTTTGCTGGATTTCAGGATTAAATACTCTGAAATATGGTGTAGCATCGCAACCCGTTCCTGCAGCCCATTGCCAATTCCCAACGTTAGCTGACATTTCGTAATCAAGTAATTTTTCAGCGAAATAAGCTTCGCCCCATTGCCATTGAATTAGTAAATGCTTGCATAAAAAACTAGCCACAACCATACGAACTCTATTGTGCATGTATCCAGTTTCGTTTAATTGGCGCATTCCTGCATCAACCATCGGATATCCTGTTGTTCCGGTGCACCAACGCTTAAAATCGTCTTCATTATTACGCCATCGGATGCCGTCATAAGCAGCTTTAAAATTTTGAGTAACTACTTTTGGAAAACTAAAAAGGATTTGCATAAAAAATTCTCTCCAAATCAATTCACTCAAAAAAACATCGTTTTTATGAAACGCCCAATTCACCAATTTACGGATGCTTACTGTTCCAAAACGTAAATGTGCTGATAAATAACTCGTCTTGTCTAATGCTGGAAAATCGCGTATGTCTTGGTAATTAGAAACAAATTTTAAATTGTGATCTCTTACTTTTATTTTACTTTCTTTAAAACCGATATCTCCTAATGTAGGGAAATGGAATTTACTCTTAAAGCAGTTCTGTAGAAGGCTTAAACTATCGTATTCAGTAACCGGAGCCATTGTTTTATACTTCTCTAACCATTTATTTTTAAAAGGAGTATAGACGGTGTATGGCAATCCATCAGCTTTTGTAATTTCTTTTTCTTCAAAAATTACTTGGTCTTTAAAAGAACTAGAAAGAACATTATTCTTTTCTAATAGTTCGTTAATTAGTACGTCTCTTTTTATAGCATAAGGTTCGTAATCTTTATTGAAGAAAACTTCTTTAATGTCGTATTCCTCTAAAAGTGCTTGCCAAACGTTTAGCGTTTTACCTTTTTTAATTAAAATAGAGCTTTGACTTTCTTTTAATTTCTCATTAATCTTTGAAAGATTTTCATGAATAAAACCAACTCTGGGATCAGTCTCAGGTAAACTTTCTAAAATAGCATCGTCAAATATAAATAAAGGAATGACGGGATATTTAGATTGCAAAGCATGAAACAAACCTACGTTATCTTCTAAACGCAAATCACGTCTAAACCAAAAAAAAGAAACTTCTTGCTTGCTCATTATTTTCCATTAAACATTTCGTCCACCTTAGTTACGCGGTATTCGAAAATAGATTTTAATTTATTTTTAACCACTAATGTATTCATAATACGACCTATGAAACCAAGCGGTAAACCATAATGAACAACATCAGTCATTTTTGTACCTGTTGCAGTTGCTTCGAAGAAATGCTTATGATGCCAAAAACTGTAAGGCCCGAACTTCTGCTCATCTATAAAATAACTATTTTCTTTAACGTTCGTAATCAGTGTCATCCAAGATAATGTGATACCAAAAAGTGGCGTTACTTTATATTGAATTATCTGTCCTGGATACATCGATTTATGATCGAAATCTGTGATTTGAAAACCCATTCCTTCAGGAGTTATCTTTTGAAGATTTTGCGGATTTGAGAAAAAAGCCCAGCATTCCTCTACTGTTGCATTTACGTGCTGAACGGTTTCTTGTTTGTAAATTTTCATGATTGATTTTTAAGAAAAATATTGATGAAATCTGTGAGCCGCGCGTGGGACCATGCCTAAAGCATGGCAGGTAACGTGGAGGTTTTTGTATAATTGGCTTTTGCTAGGTATAAAAAAGCGGGAACGAATAGCCCAGCACCGCTGTCACTTCCGATTTGTCGGAGAGTGAAAGCGGTGTAACGCCATGATAAAAATGATGCTATATTAGAAAAAGATTTTAATGTTTTATAACCACAAATTACACAAATTATCAAAAATTAATTACTTAATTCTACATCTGTTATTTGTAATAAAATATCTAGCTTAAAACCGTTTAAATTTTATAATACTTGAAAGGAACGAAAAGCATCCCGAAGCATTCTCCGTGCTCTTTGCCTAAGTGCTTGTGATGTACTTTGTGTGCTTTTCTAAGCCCAATTAAATACTTGTTGTTAGTGTGCTTGAACCATTTAAAACGCTGGTGAATTAATACATCATGTATCATAAAATAGCAAAAACCATAAAACATTATACCCAAGCCGATGAAGAATAAATAATTCAATCCTCCTTCTACACCAAAGTAAAAAAGTGCTATACTAGGAATCGCAAAGATTACAAAAAACACATCATTTCGTTCGAAGACGTTGGCATATTTTGGTTGGTGATGATCTGCGTGGAAATACCACATTGATCCGTGCATTACGTACTTATGTGTTAACCAAGTAACACATTCCATTATTAAAAAAGTACCGAAAAAAATCAGAAAAAATATCATTTTTATTCTCTATTTAATTTAAAATTCCTTTATAAAATTAGCGGCTTATTGCACTAACTTTAATTTGTAAGACACAAAAGACCTTGCTAAAAGTCCTGCTTTAGTATAATTAGAAACCCTGATTCTTGCGCTTCCTATTTCTTCACAAGGTGTGTTTTCTAATTTTTTAAGCAGTTTTTTGTAATATACAAAAGCAGTGTAAACACCAAATTTTGCTTCGATAGGTAATTTTACAATCCCTTCATAAGCCACTTTAAAATCTTCATTAATCTCATTAATGATTGCTGTTTTCGCATTTTCATCGAATGAATTCAAATCAACACCAGGAAAATAATTACGGTTTAAAACTAAATTATCATCCTTTAAATCACGCAGAAAATTCACTTTTTGGAATGCTGAACCTAAACGCATCGCTTCATCTTTAAGCTGATTATAACGTTCGTTATCACCTGCTACAAAAACTTTAAGACACATCAAACCTACAACGTCAGCCGACCCGTAAATATACGCATCATATTCTTCTTTACTATGGTAATCTGACTTTATCAAATCTAACTTCATACTGCGTAAAAACGCCTGAATCAAATCGTCAGTGATGTTGTATTCCTTAACTGTTTGTTGGAAAGAATTCAATATTGGATTCAAACTAATTCCTCTATCAAAAGCTTTGTAATAGTCTTCTTCAAACTCGGTAATTAAATCTTCCTTTTCAAAACCATGAAAACTATCCACAATTTCATCCGCAAAACGAACAAATCCATAGATGCTATAGATGGCGTCTCTAATACTTGGCGACAACATATATACCGCCAAAGAAAAAGAAGTGCTATAGTTTTTAGTAACTAGCTTACTACACTTAAAAGATACATCGTCAAATAATTGCTTCATATTATTGCTCTGAAAATTGCTTATTAATTAATTCCGACACTAATTTTCCAGAAATTAATGCAGGTGGAACTCCTGGTCCTGGAACAGTCAATTGTCCCGTAAAATATAAATTCTTAACTTTTTTACTCTTTAACTTCGGTCTCAAAAATGCAGTTTGCAACAGCGTATTCGCCATTCCATAAGCATTCCCTTTGTATGAGTTGTATTCAGAAACAAAATCATTTTTGCAAAACGATTGTTTAAATATAATATTATTTCTGACACTTTGCTTTGTCAGCGACTCAAAACGATCCATTATCTTATCAAAATATTCTTCACGTAAGGCTTCAGTGTCATTTATTCCTGGTGCTAATGGCACTAGAAAAAATCCAGATTCCATTCCTTCGGGAGCAGCAGTTTTATCAGTTACCGATGGAAAGTTAGCATAAAACAAAGGTTCTGCAGGCCATTGCGGCTCATCATAAATATCTTTTGCATGCTGGTAAAAATCAACATCAAAGAATAAAGCATGATGTGATATATTTTCTATTTTTTTGTTGAAGCCAACATAAAACAACAATGACGAAGGCGCAAACACGCGGCTGTCCCAGTATTTCTCTGAATAGGCTCTGTGTTCCTGATCCAATAAAGTCTCTGTATGTTGATAATCTGCACCACTTAACACTAAATCAGAATCAATTCTTTTACCATTAACAACAATCGCTTTAGCCGTTTTATTCTCAACGATTATCTTTTCAATATTGGCATTCGTAACAAACTGCACTCCCAATTCTCTTGCTAATGTTTCCATAGCACGAACTACGTCAAACATTCCTGTTTTTGGGTGCCAAGTACCTAAACCAAAATCAGCATAATTCATAAAACTATAAAATGAGGGTGTATCTGATGGCTTTGCGCCAAGAAATAAAACCGGAAATTCTAGAATTTGAATTAATCGTTTATTTTTAAACTTCTTTCTAACGTCCTTACTGATATTACTAAAAAACTGTCCTACTTTCATAGCAGTTTCAGGAGTAATCAATTCTAGAGGAGAAACACCCGGACGATACACTAATTCTTTTATAGCAATATCATAATTACTTTTGGCTTCAGCCATAAAGTTTTTCAATAACTTTCCACTACCCTTTTCAATTGCTTCAAATGAAGTAAAAATTTCTTCTAAATTGTCAGCAATGGTAATAAAATCATCAATTCCATAATACACGCGGTACGCTGGTGATAATTTAATCAACTCATAATAGTCTGTAGTTTTCTTTCCAAAATCAGCAAAAAATCGTTCGAATACATCTGGCATCCAGTACCAGCTCGGCCCCATGTCAAATGTAAAACCTTCTCTTTTTAACTGTCTAGCACGACCACCAATACTTGAATTTTTTTCGTAAACGGTAACTTGATGTCCGCTTTTAGCCAAATAGCAAGATGCGGACATTGCTGAAAATCCCGAACCTATAATTGTAATTGTATGTTTCATTTGTTTAGCAAATATACAAAAAGATTAAACAAAATACTAAATTTGATTTACTAAATCGCCAATAGAGGCAAAAATCGAAATATTCTCTGAAAGTCCATCTCTTTTTATAAATTCTACCATTCTACCAATATACCATAATTCTGTAGTATCATCAACTAATTCTTCTGACATTTTATTGATATATCCGTCAAGTAAATCACGTTCCGGTTGAACTGTAAGATAAGAAACATAAACAATTGATTCAAAATGCTTTTTTAAATGCTTTAAGTTATCGACTGGCATGCTTTCGCCTAAATAAATCGTCTTATAACCTTGTAACAAAATTTCATAATTTAGATACATCAAACCTAATTCGTGAATTTCGTTCATTGGTAAAGAAAGAACAAAAACCTTATCTGTTTTACTCGGTTTTAGTACTTGTAATTTCTCAGTATTAACTAATAACTTTTGTTTAATTAGGTAACTAATGAAATGCTCATGTGCTGGTGTAATCGTATCAGATTGCCATAACAAACCTAATTCGTTCATTAATGGAATAAAAACCTGATGAAAGATTTCTTTGAATGATTTTTCAGCGATAAGCCAGTTGTATGTATTGAAAAATAACTCTTGATCAAAATTCATCATCGACATTTTCAGCTCACTAATCGCATGACTTTTAGCTGTTTTATTCGAAATTATTTCGCGTACTAATGATGGTATTTTGTCCTGTGGATATGTAGCTATTTTAGATATTTTATATCCATAATCATGTAACAACGTGATATTTAACAGCTTTTGTAAGCTAGCCAAATCATATAATCTAATGTTCGTATCGGTACGCATAGGTTGCAAAATATCATATCGTTTTTCCCATATTCGTATCGTATGCGCTTTTATCCCCGAAAGGTTCTCCAAATCCTTAATGCTGAATACATTTTTTATATTGTTCATCGTTACTTCAAATTTATTAAACAAATGTAAAATAAATTTCATTACAAACCTCGCAATAGACTTTAAACTTTGCAAAAAAGTTTGTTTTTCGACCAAAAAGGTTAAACAAAACCAAATGAAAAAAGATTTCCTACTTTTTTATAGATAAATTAATCTGTTGCAAAAAATAATAAGAGTAGATGCTAAAGTAAGTTATCAAAAGCTTCAATAATAACCATTTCCAAATCTAAAATTATGATAATCAGAATAATCTGTTTCAAGAATCTTACTACTCTAAAATAACTTTATTTTATAACTTCAATAAAATGATATAGATTTTTTTTATACAATAAAAAAAATTGACTTAGCTCCCACTGATGCTCTCAACTTCCACTAATTCTCAAATTTTTAATAATGTAATCCTTTAAATCATATTAATCTGTGGCTAAAAAATCAAATTTTAAAACTAAATACAATTACATACCTCTTACCTAAACTACACTCTTTTCCCTTTTAAAAAACTTTTTAATCATCGCCATCATTTAACTAAAACATTAACAATATTAGTATTGCATCAAAAAAAGTTTTTTTCTTACATTAGGTGTCTGAAAAATTAGAAATGAACAAACTAACCAAAGAAGATATAAGTCAAGAAGTATTTGACTTATACGATGATTACGCCCACAATAAAATAGAGAGACGACAATTTGTTGAAAACCTATCTTTGTTTGCTGTTGGTGCACTTACGCTTCCGTCATTACTTAGTTTCATGACTCCTAATTATTTGGATTCCATTTTGATAAAATCAGATGATCCCCGACTGAAATCAGCACTCATTACGTACAATTCGCCAAAAGGCGGAGGCTCAATCAAAGGACTTTTATCACAACCAGCAAAATCTAATAAGAAATTACCCGGCATTATTGTGGTCCATGAAAACCGCGGACTTAATCCATACATTGAAGATGTGGGACGAAGAGCCGCAATGGAAGGATTTATTACATTAGCTCCTGATGCGCTATCACCTTTGGGCGGTTATCGGGGAAATGATGATGATGGAAGAGAATTACAAAAAAAACGAACTCGCGAAGAAATGCTCGAGGATTTTATCGCGGCTTATAACTTTTTAAAGTCACATAAGGATTGTAACGGGCAAGTTGGCGTTGTTGGATTCTGCTTTGGTGGTTGGATTGCAGCGATGATGGCGGTAAGAATCCCAGAACTTAATGCAGCCGTACCTTATTATGGTGGACAACCCACTGCCGACGAAGCTGAGAATATCAAAACTCCACTCCTATTACATTATGCTGGATTAGATGCAAGAGTAAATGAAGGTTGGCCCGCATTTGAAACCATACTCAATAAAAATAAAGTGGAAAATACTGCTTTTATTTATCCCGCAGTCAATCACGGCTTTCACAACAATACAACTCCTAGATATGACGAAGCGGCTGCTACGATATCATGGCGACGAACAATCGATTTTTTCAAAGAAAAACTAAACAAGAAATAAATTATGGCTTCAGGAATTTTTGCATTACTAGATGATATCGCTGCACTTATGGATGATGTGGTATTAATGAGCAAGATCGCTACTAAAAAAACGGCTGGAATACTTGGCGATGATCTTGCAGTAAATGCCGAAAAAGCATCTGGTTTTGTTTCCTCCAGAGAAATACCAGTATTATGGGCCATTACTAAAGGCTCTTTTCTAAACAAGTTAATAATTCTACCACTTGCTTTTCTATTAAGCTATTTCATACCATGGTTAATTACGGTTGTACTTATTTTGGGTGCCGTTTACCTTGCCTATGAAGGAGCCGAAAAAATATACGAGTACATCGTACCGCATGATCATGCTGAAAAAATTATTGATGCTGCAGCGCTAACTCCCGAAGAAGTTTTAGTCCTAGAAAAGCAAAAAGTAAAAGCAGCCATCGTAACCGACTTCATACTATCAGTCGAAATCGTGATCATAGCATTAGGAAGTGTAGAAGGAAAACCCATTGCCACCCAAGTAATGGTTGTAACCTTTGTAGCCTTACTCGCCACCGTAGGAGTTTACGGAATCGTCGCTGCTATTGTCCGCATGGACGATTTTGGAATGGTATTACTTAAAAAAGATTCTAAAACTGCTCAATATATAGGAAAACAATTAATCCGTTTACTTCCATTAGTAATTAAAGGTCTCGCCTTTGTAGGAACCATCGCTTTAATATCAGTAGCTGGCGGAATATTTGTACACAAGATAGAATACGTGCATCATTTAGTGGAGAGCTTACCGCAGTTTGTAGGCGAATTTCTTGCAGGAATAGTTGGTGCAATACTTTCATTCGCCGTTGTCAAAGCGCTAATGTTCCTCTGGTCCAAGATTAAAACCAAATAATTACCTATTTCTAAAATCTCTTTCCAAAGCATACTTTCATTTTGGGCGTTTTTCGCCGCGGCGAACCAAGCTTTCCGCTACAATCTTTTGTTTTTTCTCAAAAACAAAAGGATTTTCACTTTAATCCCTAACGCAAAATTGTGTGAAATGAGGATTTAGTTTGTTGTTGACGCTATTAAGGAAAAGAATTGAGAAGATCTTTGTGTAAATGCAAAATTAAGTATTGAAGAAAATATTTAATTTTTTACGGTTTTACGTATTTTTCTTTCAAAAGGATTGTTTAGTATTGTAATTGAAAGTAGATAAGAAATCAAAATATTCATTTATTGGACTAAATAAAATAGTTAATTATGCCTCAAAAAAAATGCATTGATGTAACCTGTGCAATAATTTATTTTAAAGATAAAATTCTAGTTACTCAAAGAAGTGAAACAATGAAACTTCCATTAAAATGGGAATTTCCAGGTGGCAAATTAGAACCAAATGAGAGTGAGATTGACTGTATAAAGAGAGAAATTTTAGAGGAAATCAATATTAAAATAGAAATAGATAAGAAGCTTTCAGATAGTGTTTTTGATTATGGATCATTCCAAATTAAATTGATTCCGTTTATAGCAAATTTTGTTTCTGGCGATATTAAATTGGCTGAACATAAAGAATATAGATTATTAGACATCTCTGAATTAAGCAATTTAGATTGGGCAGAAGCAGACAAACCAATTGTTGAAGAATTATTAAAATTAGCGTTATGAATCAAGGAATTTACGAGGAGCTAGTAACTAAGTTAGTAAGTTTTAAACTTGGTGAATTAGAGAAAGATAATTTTCAAGTCAAGACTACTTCAATTGATAAAGCCGAAGCAGCCCAGTTATTATCTCACCATATTTCAGGAACTTTAAAACATGCATTAACTTTAATAAAAGGAGATGATGTTATTTTTAAACAAATTGAAATCGCAAATAAGATCATTCTATTTTTGAAAGAAGAACTTCAAAAACAAGATTTTGAAGATGATTTAATTATTACTGAAGGTAAAATCCTAAAAGCAGTTTTCACGAACGTTGATAACCATTTCACAGATTTAGATTTAAGACTTAAAGAAATAACTCCATTCACTAGATTAATCCACAGTGAACTTTTTACGGGAGGAAATTCTGGGACGACACTTGAAAGTGAATTGAGAAAAGAAATTCTCTCCTCTGATAGAGTAGATCTTTTAGTTTCATTTATAAAGTGGCAAGGAATACGAATTTTAGAAAAAGAGTTAAGAGAATTTACAAGTCGTGGTGGAAAATTAAGAGTAATTACGACGACCTACGTTGGAGCAACTGACTCAAAAGCAGTCGAGTTTCTTGCATCTTTGGAAAATACGGAAGTAAAAGTTTCTTACAATACAAGAAATGAAAGACTGCATGCCAAAGCGTATTTATTTGAGAGAAATACCGGATTTCATACAGGTTACATTGGTTCTTCTAATTTCTCACGTTCTGCTTTAACAGATGGTTTGGAATGGAACTTGAAAATTACAACCAAGGAAGTCGGACATATAATTGATAAGTTCAGAAAAACATTCGAAGCCTATTGGCAAGATTCAGATTTTGAATTATTTAATTCTGAGAACCATTCTCAAAAATTAGTGACCGCTCTCAAAGAAGGTAAATTTTCTAAAGAATACTCTGCACCAATAACTTTTTTTGATATAAAACCTTATCCTTATCAAAAAGAGATATTAGAAAAGTTAGAAGTTGAACGAACAATTCATAATCGATACAGAAATTTATTAGTTGCCGCAACAGGTACTGGTAAAACTGTTATTTCAGCGTTTGATTATAAGAATTTTAGAGACAAGAATAAGTCATCTAAAATTCTTTTTGTAGCACATCGAAAAGAAATCTTACAACAAGCAAAAGCTACTTTTCAAGGTGTTTTAAAAGATAACAATTTTGGAGAATTGATGGTTGACGGAATTACACCAACAAACAATGAGTACGTTTTTGCATCCGTACAAACTTTGAACAATCGATTAAAGGATTCAAATTTATCTCCAGAATATTATGATTTTATAATTATTGATGAAGTTCACCACATCTCAGCTTCATCTTATAGACCAATCCTCAACTATTTTAAACCGAAGATTTTATTAGGTCTAACAGCAACTCCAGAAAGAATGGACGGGGAAAACATTCTTGAAGATTTTTGCAATAGAATTGCTGCAGAAATAAGACTTCCCGAAGCCTTAAATAAAAAGTTGCTTTCTCCTTTTCAATATTTTGGAATAACAGATAGTATCGATTTAAGCAAGGTTAAATGGGAGAAAGGAAGATATGTTGCGAGTGAATTGACAAGTATTTATACCAAGAATAATGTTAGAGTTGGCGAAATAATTAATCAACTTCAAAAATACACCAATGACATACATGATGTTAGAGCAATCGGTTTTTGCGTAACTATTGAGCATGCTACCTTCATGGCGGAAAAATTTAATCTTGCTGGAATTAAAGCTGCTTTTCTAACAAGTAAAAACTCAGGTGAACGAGAGTTGATTCGAAATCAATTTAAGAACAAAGAATTTAATTACTTATTCGTTGTCGATATTTTTAATGAAGGAGTAGACATTCCTGAAATTGATACCGTTTTATTTTTACGACCTACCGAAAGTTTGACGGTTTTCCTTCAACAATTAGGACGTGGTTTACGATTGGCAGAGGGTAAAGATTGTCTAACAGTTCTAGATTTTGTTGGAAACTCAAGACCTGAATATGATTTTGAAAGTAAGTTCAGAGCTTTAATTGGAAAAACAACCACTTCAGTTCAAAAAGAGATTGAAGCAGATTTTCCTCATCTACCTTTAGGATGTTCTATTGTTTTGGAGAAAAGAACAAAAGAGACAATTTTAGAGAATATCAGAAAAGCTACTTCCTTCAATGTAAATCAGTTGATTAAAAAAATTAGAGACTTTCAACATCATTTTAAATTACCATTGACACTAAATAACTTCATGAAATTACATACAATTTCGTTGGAAGCGATTTATAAGAGAGATAATTGGTCAAGATTATGTCAACGTGCAGGAGTTATCGATGAATTTGATACTCTAAATGAAAGACAAATATATTCCGCAATAAAAAACAAATGGTTTTCAACTAATTCTTTAAGTTATTTTAAATTCATTCTTGATCTTGCTAAAAAGAATTTTAAAATTGATATAAATAACTTTTCAGAAAATGAATTATCAATGCTTTTAATGTTGCATTATGATGTTTGGCAAAATGCAGCTGGGTTTAATTCTTTGCAAGAGAGTGTAAGGCAAATTGGCAAAAATAAAATTTTGGTAAATGAAATTATAGAAGTTTTAGAAATTTTAATAGATAGAATTGACTTTAAAGAAATTGAAATTAGCTTGCCATATGAACAACCTTTAAAAGTACATGCGCGTTACACAAGAGAGCAGATTTTAGTAGCTTTTGGAAAATCAACATTTGAAAAAAAATATTTAAGTTTAGAAGGAGTTTTAGAAAATAAAGAAATGAATACTGAACTTCTTTTTATTAATTTAATTAAATCTGAAGAAGATTTTTCTCCAACCACTATGTATGACGATTATGCAATTAGTGAAACATCATTTCATTGGCAAAGTCAAAATTCATCTAGACCTGAAACAGGGAAAGGATTGTCATATATTAACCACAAAGAAAGAAATAAAAAAATATTGCTTTTTGTTAGAGAAAAAGCTAAAGATGAAAGAGGAAATACAATGGGATATGTTTTTATTGGTGAAGCAAACTTTAAAGATAATGAAGGTTCAAAACCGATGAATATTAGATGGGAATTATGCGAACCAATACCAAATTACTTATGGAAAGAATCAGCGAAAATGTCTGTGGGATAATTTTAAAATCAACCTCATCGCACAAAAAATAAATTTATCACAAAAAACCTCATTTTCTCTGTAAGAAACTAGAATAAACTACCTTTCAAAAAAAAATAATGGCTATGGAGCACAAGGTTCGATTGGTTGAAGAGTTATTCGACCGTCTTGAAAAAGAAATTGCAGTATTCCAGTCAGAAACGCACTTGCATTGTATTGCAGGATGCGGCAAGTGTTGCTCTACTCCAGAAATCGATGCGTCGCCATTGGAGTTTTTACCTTGGGCATTTCATTTGTTTTTAAATGGAGAGGCAGAAGATATGTTGCTCCAACTCCAACAAAAATCAGACTCCAACTGCCATTTATACCGCCCGCATTCTTTTATTGATAGAAGTATGGGAAGCTGCAGCAACTATAGACATAGAGGTTTAATTTGTAGACTTTTTGGATATGCAGCGAGTAAAGATAAATATGGCCAACTCCATTTAGCCACTTGCAAAATAATAAAAGAAGGACAACAAGAAAACTACAATATCGCTGAAGAAGCGATTAGTAAAGGACTTTATGTTCCTGTATTTACAGATTACTACATGCAATTGTCACAAATAGACAATCGACTCGCTACCACTCTACTTCCTATAAATAAAGCTTTGGCAACAGCCATAGAAGAAGTATTGCATTATTACGCCTACAGACCTTTACCAAATGGTTTAGGAAATAGTGCTTAACAGCATTAGAGAAATTAAGTCTTAATTTTACTCTAATCACGTAAAGGTTAAAAATTTAAAACAATATTATAATTAGACGGAAAAAAATATAATTTACAAACTCTCACTGCAATCTCAGTGAAAATTACTTCGTCAGTTCCCTATCACACGGTTGTGCAATTTGTGGTGAAAAAGATTACTCAATTTAAGACTGAAAGAGTAAAAATAATTGCCCTTTACAAACTACTTTTCACTATATCAAGTTATTAGTTCAAAATAAAACAGTAGTATTGTATTGTTAAAAAAGTTGTATTAGCACAAAAATTCGTTAATAGTAACTTAAAAGTGAACACTAATTTGTAAATTAACTTATAAGTGAATACATTTGCACAAATAAAACCAATAGCTCAATACGATAAGGTTTCTTATTATTCGGTTTGTATTGAAGAATCTCAACTATCTATTTTTGAGGAATTTCTGCAAAATCATACCGAAAAAAACACAAATAAATTAAATCATATTCTGGAGTGGATAAAAATAATCGGTACTAAATACGGTGCGCAATCACATCTATTTAGACCAGAAGCTGAAACAGCTGATGCCTCAGCTTTACCGCCAAAAGGCATAGGGAGAAAACCACATTTTATTGAAAATCATGAAAAGAAAGCAAACAATTTAAGGTTATACTGTTTAAGAGCAAATGAGAATGTAGTCTTCCTATTTAATGGAGCTATTAAAACCACTAAATATGCGCAGGATTGCCCTAATGTTAGACAACATTTTAAATTAGCCAATCAATTATCTAAATCAATTGACAATGCTTTTATTAATAAAGAAATTGTGTGGAATGTTGACTTTACACAAATTGATTTTGAAAAAGATTTTAAACTATATTATTAAGAAATTATGGAATTCCCAAAAAACAATAGCATCGATACTTGGCTTGAAAAAAATGGTAGCCCAGAAATAACTAAGTTAGTTGAAAAGAATTTAGCGATAGCTACCAAAATTCACGAGCTTTTAAATTTAAGAGGATTAAAACCAGCCGATTTAGCTAGACTCCTAGATAAAAAACCATCAGAAATAAGTAAATGGCTAACAGGAACTCATACGTTTACCACAAAAACAATTACAAAAATAGAAGCAGTTTTAGAGGAAGACATTATTCATATTGAGCCTCAAAAAATTTATTTTAAAGTTATGGTTACCAATCATGAAGAAATGGAAGAAATGCTTTTTGAGAAATCTGAAGTAAAAACAGATAGTTTATCAAAAGATAAAAAAGCTTCATAATTGATTCAATGGAAAATAATAACCAAATAATTCCTGAAAAAATTCATTTAAATCAAATTAAATGGATCAAAGAAAATACTCTTTTATTGGACGAAAATCTCAATGAAAACCCTATTTATGACATTGTAGTAGCTCATAATATGATGCATAATCTCGATAAAAATATAGTGAAAATTAGAATTTTTGTTGATATTGTTGGAACAATCGATTCTAAAAACATCAAACAAGGTGGAAACTATGAAGTAGATTTTTTCTATCAAATAGAAGATTTAAACGAACAGTATCAAATAACAGATGGTAAGCCCATTTTTAATGGACTATTTGTCTCAACATTATTAGGAATAAGTTATTCGACAATGAGAGGAATGCTATTCTCAACATGGAAAAATACTTTTTTAGAATCTTTAATTATTCCTGTTATTTCAGTTCCTCAACTTTTAAATAGCACTCAATAATATACAATCATAAACCCCGCAAAAAAAGCCCCAAACGGGGCTTTTTCAATATATTTAATCCAAGTATTACTTACTCAAATACATTTTTCTTATCGAGTACAATTCGTAGAACTGATCGTCTTTTAATTCATCAATAAGCAAGATGCTTTCTCCTGTTGATTTTTTTAATAAAAATTGATTCATTAATCAGAACTCAAAATGAATTATCTTTGATAAATGAACAAGAAACTTTACGTCATAGCAGGTTGTAATGGAGCGGGCAAAACAACTGCTTCGTTTACAATTTTACCTGATATCTTAAGCTGTAAAGAATTTGTAAACGCTGATGAAATAGCCAAAGGTTTATCTCCTTTTCAACCTGAGAAAGTTGCCTTTGAAGCCGGAAGAATAATGATAAAAAGAATCAACGAACTACTAGATGCAGAAAAATCATTTGCTTTTGAAACCACTCTAGCTACTAAAAGCTATAGAGGAAAAATTATAAAGGCAAAAAAGCACAACTATAACGTAACTCTTTTGTTTTTTTGGTTAGAAAATGTAGATCTAGCAATTGAAAGAGTCAGAACACGAGTTCTTGAAGGTGGTCACAACATCGATACAGACGTTATAAAAAGAAGATATAAAAACGGTATTAAAAATCTTTTTGAAATTTATGTTGATATTGCAGACGAAGTACTTATTTTTGATAATTCATTTGGAGTACCGGAGTTAATTGCTGAAAAATCTCTCGATAGTGAAATGAAAATTTTAAGTCCTATTAAATTCAATAACTTAAAAAAAAATTGGAATGAAAGAATATAAAAGATCGCTGAACCAACAAAAAATAATTGATGGAATGAGCAAAGTATATGAAAAATTAATCGAGTTCAAAAAGAAATCAAATAGTGAACTAGTCATTCTTAAGGATAATAAAATAGTTAGAGTAAAACCATAATAAATGCAAAAAGCCCCAGACGGGGCTTTTTCGATATGTATAATCTAAGTATTACTTACTTAAATACATTTTTCTTCTAGAGTACAATTCGTAGAATTGATCGTCTTTTAAGTCGTCAATAAACAAGATGCTTTCTCCTGTTGATTTCATTTCTGGACCTAATGCTTTGTTTACATTATGGAACTTACTGAAAGAGAAAACCGGTTGCTTGATTGCATAACCTTTCAATTGTGGGTTGAATTTGAAATCAGTTACTTTATTGTGACCTAACATTACTTTAGTTGCATAATTCACATAAGGCTCACCGTATGCTTTTGCGATAAAAGGAACCGTACGAGACGCTCTAGGATTTGCTTCAATAATATAAACGGTGTCATCTTTAATCGCAAACTGAATGTTGATTAAACCAACTGTTTTCAATGCCAAAGCAATTTTATGAGTATGATCTTTTATTTGTTGCATTACAAATTCTCCTAAGTTAAAAGGAGGCAAAGTTGCATTACTATCTCCAGAGTGTACTCCGCAAGGTTCAATGTGCTCCATAATTCCTATGATGTACACATTTTCACCGTCGCAAATTGCATCCGCTTCTGCTTCAATAGCACCATCAAGATAGTGGTCTAATAGTAATTTATTCCCTGGAATAGTTTTCAATAAATTGATAACGTGCTCTTCTAGTTCTTGTTTGTTGATTACAATTTTCATTCCTTGACCACCCAACACATAAGAAGGACGAATCAATAGAGGAAAGTCTAAAGTATCTGCTAATGCAGAAGCTTCATCAGCTGTTTCAGCAATTCCAAACTGTGGGAAAGGAATTTTTAATTCGGTTAGTAATTCAGAGAAACGTCCTCTATCTTCAGCTAAATCTAAAGCATCGAAGCTAGTTCCTATAATTTTTATACCGTATTTTGATAGTTTTTCCGCTAATTTAAGAGCAGTTTGACCACCAAGTTGCACGATTACACCTTCTGGTTTTTCATGCTGTATAATGTCGTAAATATGTTCCCAATAAACAGGCTCGAAGTACAATTTATCTGCTGTATCAAAATCAGTCGAAACCGTTTCTGGATTACAGTTGATCATTATCGTTTCGTAACCACATTCTTTAGCGGCAAGCACACCATGCACACAAGAATAATCAAATTCGATTCCTTGACCAATTCTGTTTGGACCTGATCCAAGAACAATGATTTTCTTTTTATCTGAAACTACACTTTCGTTATCCACGTAGCGCGTTCCGTCAGCTTTTTCTATTTCAGCTTCAAAAGTTGAATAGTAATACGGTGTTTTTGCTTTAAATTCAGCTGCACAAGTATCTACTAATTTAAATACACGATTCACATTCATTACATCACGCAAACTGTGTACTTCGCTTTCTAGACAAGCCATCATGTGCGCAATTTGTCTGTCAGCAAAACCTTTTTGTTTGGCTTCTAGCAATAATTCTTTTGGCAAAGTATCCACTTTATAATTAGAAATTTCTTTCTCTAAAGTGTAAAGCTCTTCATATTGTTTTAAGAACCACATATCGATTTTAGTGATTTCGTGAATACGGCTCAATGGAATTCCCATCGCAATCGCATCATAAATCACAAAAACACGATCCCAACTCGCATAAGTCAGTTTCTCGATAATTTGTTCGTAGTTTGTGTATCCTTTTCCATCAGCACCTAAACCATTTCTTTTAATTTCTAATGATTGAGTGGCTTTGTGCAATGCTTCTTGGAACGAACGTCCAATTCCCATTACTTCACCTACTGATTTCATTTGAAGCCCTAAAGTTCTATCAGCACCTTCAAATTTATCAAAGTTCCAACGTGGAATTTTCACAATCACATAATCTAAAGTTGGTTCGAATAATGCCGAAGTTGATTTAGTAATCTGATTTTGCAATTCATCTAAATTATATCCTAAAGCTAGTTTAGAAGCAATTTTTGCAATTGGATAACCAGTCGCTTTCGATGCTAAAGCCGAAGAACGAGAAACACGAGGGTTAATCTCGATTGCTACAATATCTTCTTTATCGTCTGGCGAAACGGCAAACTGCACGTTACAACCTCCTGCAAAGTTTCCGATGCTACGCATCATCAAGATCGCATAATCACGCATTTTTTGGAAAGTAGTATCTGATAAAGTCATTGCTGGTGCAACCGTGATTGAATCTCCAGTATGAATTCCCATAGGATCCATATTTTCGATCGAACAGATAATAACTACGTTGTCGTTTTTATCTCTTAACAATTCCAGTTCATATTCTTTCCAACCCATCAAAGCTTTATCAATCAACACCTCATGAATAGGTGATGCTTCTAAACCTCTAGTTAAAAGTTCGTCAAAATCTTCTTTCTTATATACAATCGCAGCTCCAGTTCCACCAAGTGTAAATGAAGGACGAATTACTAATGGAAATCCAAATTCTTGTGCAATTTCCTTACCTCTAAGGTAAGATGTACATATTTCTGCAGGTGCAGACGGTACATTTATTTTTTTAAGCAATTGTTTAAACTGCTCTCTGTCTTCAGTAATATTGATTGCGTTTACATCAACACCAATCATTTTTACACCAAAATCCTTCCAAATCCCTTTTTCATCTGCTTCCAGACACAAGTTTAAAGCAGTTTGTCCACCCATTGTAGGCAAAACAGAATCGATTTGAGGATGCTCTTTCAAAATTTCAATAATCGACTTAGTCGTTAATGGCTTCAAGTAAATATGATCGGCCATAGATGGGTCGGTCATAATCGTTGCTGGATTCGAATTTATTAAAATAACTTCAATTCCTTCTTCACGAATAGAACGAGCAGATTGTGATCCTGCGTAATCAAATTCGCATGCTTGACCAATAACAATAGGACCTGAGCCTATTATTAAAACTGATTTTATGGATGTATCTTTTGGCATTTTATTGTAATTATTGTGTTGTGTAGTTATATTTTGAACAGATAAAGCGGTGTCAATTTACTGCTTTAAGCGCTGACTCCTAGGCTTTAAGTACCGATTAGGTATAAAAAAAGGCGATACTAAAGAAAGTAACGCCTTATTTATGTTTATACAAACATTATTTTTTGTGTCTTGGTTCGCAAGATACAGTCAATTTATGTCTTCCTTTAGCTCTTCTTCTAGCAAGAACTTTTCTTCCATTCGCAGAAGCCATTCTGTCCATAAATCCGTGCTTATTTCTTCTTTTTCTTTTCGATGGTTGAAACGTTCTTTTGCTCATTGCTTTGTATCTTTAAAAACTTATTTATATCTTTCTTAATTCGGATACCTGTTACCCGAAATCCGAGTGCAAATATACAAAGACTTTTTTTCCTCACAAGTAGTTTTGTAAAAATATTTTCAATTCATTTTACTATATTTGTGAACTTAAAATAATCACACTATGTTTCACAGAAATATTAAACTTATTATCGCCGGACTTATCATTGCTACTGGCTTTTGGCAATTTACTGAAAGTAATATTGGTAACGGAATTTTCCTTATATTATTAAGTGCAATTCCTATTTTCCTTTACTTCAAAAATGAATTCATCTTATTAGCGTTCTTAAAACTAAGAAAACAAGATTTTGAAGGTGCTAAAAAATGGCTAGCCTACATCAAAAATCCAGATACAGCATTGGTGAAAAAACAACAAGGCTATTTTAATTATTTACATGGTATCATGCTTTCTCAAACCAATATCAACCAAGCAGAGAAATATTTCAAAAAAGCAATCGAACTGGGATTATCAATGGATATGGATTTGGCTGTAGCCAAATTAAACCTTGCAGGAGTAGCAATGTCACGAAGAAGAAAGTTAGAAGCGACAACTTTATTGAATGAAGCTAAAAGACTCGACAAGCAAGGCATGTTGAAAGAGCAAATTGTAATGATGAAAGATCAGATGAAAAAGATCTAAATTTAAAAAAGGGCCAAATGATACACATTTGGCCCTTTTCATTTTCACGCAATCAATATCCTTTTAATGGAATTTCGATTTGGTATTTTTTACCTTCTGCATTAATCAATTTTGTTTCCCGAAGCCACGGATTATGAATTTTTAATATTTTATAATTAATCCCTTGCGCTTTAGCGAAATCAGCCAAATCACTTATGGAACTATCCACTTCGATTTTGCGTGTTGGTAATCCACTATACATTTCATCTTTTGCAATAGTGTAGCCGTATTTTACCGGATTATTCATAATTTCCTTTAAAGCTAAAATTCTGAATACATAGCGATACGTTTCTTCTGTTAACAGCAAATCATAATAATTAGAAACTTTCTGAATTGCAATTTGTTTATTTACACCTGCCATTCCTCCATTGTATGAAGCTGCAGCTAAAGTCCAACTTCCTAATTTTGCTTTGGCATTTAGCAAATAACTACAAGCTGCTTGAGTAGATTTTGCCAGATCGTAGCGTTGATCAACATTGTCATTTACTTCCATACCGCGCTCTTTAGCCGTTTCTGGCATAAATTGCCAAATCCCTCTCGCACCAGCCGAAGAAACTGCATTCACTAATCCACTTTCAATAACCGCTAGATATTTAAAATCATCTGGAATCCCATTTTTCTTTAAAATAGGTTCAATAATTGGAAACGCACGATGTGCTCTTTTAATGGCTAAAATCGTCGATGCATGTAAATTTACGTTTACCAATAATTCACGATCAAATCGTTCTCCTACATCATCCAATTGTAGTGGTGTGTTCTCACCAGCAAAATCTAGTTTTGATGGAAAACGGCTTTCGTTTTCTACCGTAGCGGTTTTATCTTTGACAGTATACGTGCTCGCGTAAATAAAGATCCCACTTGCAAGAACAACGGCCGTAAGTAGCAGTATTTTATGAATTTGTTTCATCATCTTTTTTTATTTGATCTTTATCCTCTTCGTCCTTCCATGTACCCATTATTATCGCAGTTAAGTTTTCATTCAACCATTTGTATTTGTTCAATATCATAATATGCGTCCCTCCTTTTACAACAATGCAATTACTTATATATTTGATAGGGAATATATCATCCGCATCTCCATGAATATGAATTACACTTTCATCAATTACTGTTCGATCCCACAGTATAATTTGCTCCACTGCCCATTCTAAATATCCAATATCACGAACCGAAAGAAACTTTTCATAAAGCTTGATTCGTTTATTAATGGTTGCCCCAAAAGAGAACTTTGCAAGATTCTCAATATTCAATAACAAGCTCATAGGAATTAATTTGTATGCTTTTGTAGTTTTTCCAAGTTTGAATCTGCGTGGAAACTCTAAATTACTTTTAGCGCTAGAAATAATAATCACTTTTCTAACCTTTATAAATCGAGCCATTTCCTGAACTAAAATACCGCCAAAAGACACACCTATCAACACTGGATTGGGATGTTTAATTTTCTCAACAATTCTCTTAGCATATTCGGTTAAAGATTCACTCTTTAATGGGATTTCCCACTCTAGTAAATGAATTTCAAAATCATCCTCTGGAAGAGCAATTCGTTCAAAAATAGCGGTGCTAGCAGCCAATCCTGGCATCATATAAACGGGTATTTTACTCATAAGTGTTTTAACGATTTTATAACAATATTCTGATTTTTAATCTCGAATTTTGTATAAAATTAATTTTTTTTATTCAAAATCACGGCTCTTCTATCTTTATTACCATTAATTTATGACAACACAATATATAGAATCACATACTAGAGGTACCGCTAATTTCGGCTGGTTGAACGCTAATTTTTCGTTTTCCTTTGGGAATTATTACAATCCAGAGCAAATGCAGTTCGGAATGCTTCGCGTTTTAAATGATGACACTATTGCTGGCGGAACTGGCTTTGGCACCCATGGTCACGCAAATATGGAAATAATCACTATTCCGCTTGAAGGAGGTTTAGAGCATAGAGATAGCATGGGTAACGAAGGAGTAATCCGATTTGGTGAAGTGCAAGTAATGAGTGCCGGATCGGGTGTAGAACATTCTGAAATGAATGCAAGTAAAGAAGAACGAGCAAAAACACTGCAACTTTGGGTTTTTCCAAATAGAGAAAATGCTACACCAAGATACGACCAAAAATCATTTGATATTGAAAATCAAATCAATACCTTTGTAAATATTGTTTCGCCAAACGATATGAATGACGGGAATGCACTTTGGGTTTACCAGAAAACCTTTTTACATTTAGGAATTTTTGAAAGAAATACCACTTCAAATTATACAGTAAGAATCCCTAAAAATGGTGTTTATTTATTTTTGATTGAAGGCGAAATACGAATAAATAATCAAGTTTTAAAGGCAAGAGATGCCATGGGAATAACAGATTTTGAAAATTTTGAAATCGAGATTATAACCAAATCAAAAATACTTTTGGTCGAAGTACCAATGAATTAGAGTTAATTATCATGGATGGATTAATCACTATCGAAATTAAAGACAACACTTTTGCACGACAATTTGAAACTACGGTTGAAGAAGGATTAGTTTCAGTAGAATATTCTTTTCAAGAGAAAAAGATATTTTTAACGAAAATCAACGTTCCAGAATCGTATGAAAATGAAGAGTTTATCTGTAATTTTTTAAAGAATATTATGGAAATCGCTGTAGAACGAAAATTCAAAGTAGTTCCTATTCTTCCAAAAATAGTGGTGTTTTTCAAGAAAAACCCAGTGTATAAAGAGTTGCTTCCTCCGGGAATTAGATTGTAAAGAAGAAAAGGCTGTATCGTAAAATACAGCCTTTTCTTTTTATGTAATAAAATCGATTATTTATCAATTTCCGTCATACTATCCATTTTCTTGTGCGCTAAGAAACCAGCTATATCTTCAAAGTGCTCCACTACTCTTTTATTGCCAAATTCAAAAACCTTAGTTGCTAAACCATCAAGAAAATCTCTATCGTGGGACACTAAGATTAAAGTTCCGTCAAAGTCGCGCAAAGCATCTTTAATAATATCTTTAGTCTTCATATCTAAGTGATTTGAAGGTTCATCCAGAATTAGCAAGTTTACTGGTTCTAACAATAGTTTTATCATTGCCAAACGTGTTTTTTCTCCACCAGAAAGAACTTTTACTTTCTTAGTCACATCGTCACCATGAAACATAAAAGCACCTAAAATATCTTTGATTTTTGTTCGAACATCACCAACAGCAATATCATCTATAGTTTCAAAAATGGTAGCGTTTTCATTTAATAACGAAGCTTGATTTTGAGCAAAATAGCCAATTTGAGCATTATGACCAATTTCGAGACTTCCGCCATCGATTTCGATTTGCTTCATAATGGCTTTAATCATTGTCGATTTCCCTTCTCCATTTTTACCTACGAAAGCTACTTTCTCTCCTCTTTCAATAACAATATTTGCATCTTTGAAAACAACATGTTCGCCGTAGGTTTTAGATAAATCTTTTACAATTACTGGATATTGACCAGAACGAACTGCAGCAGGGAATTTTAATTTCAGTGCCGAAGTATCAACTTCGTCAACTTGTACAATAACCAATTTCTCTAACATTTTAACACGCGATTGAACCGCATCCGTTTTAGAAAAAGTTCCTTTAAAACGATCAATAAAAGTTCTGTTATCAGCAATCATGCGCTGTTGCTCGTCGTATGCTTTTTGCTGGTGCATTCTGCGGTCTTTTCTCAATTCTAAATAGTGAGAATACTTCGCTTTGTAATCATAAATACGTCCCATCGTAACTTCGATAGTACGATTAGTAATATTATCTACAAACGCTCTATCGTGCGAAATTACTACAACCGCTTTAGCTGAATTTATTAAGAAGTCCTCAAGCCACTGAATACTTTCAATATCCATGTGATTCGTAGGCTCATCTAATAAAATTAAATCTGGTTTTTGTAAAAGGATTTTGGCCAACTCAATTCGCATTCTCCAACCGCCAGAAAACTCAGAAGTTTGACGACCAAAATCTTCTCTAACAAATCCTAAACCGATTAATATTTTTTCGACTTCCGCTTCGTAATTCACCTCTTCGATAGCGTAAAATTTCTCGCTAAGATCAGAAACTCTTTCAATCAATTTCATGTACGCATCACTTTCGTAATCCGTACGAATTGTCAACTGTTCGTTAATGTCATCTATTTCAGCTTTCATAGAGAAGATTTCTCCAAAAGCTTTAGAAGTCTCTTCCATCACAGTTGCGCCATCAGTAGTCAACAAATGCTGAGGCAAATAAGCAACGACAGCATCTTTTGGTGCTGATATATTTCCTGTTGATGGTTTGCTTTGACCTGCGATTATTTTAAGTAGCGTAGATTTTCCAGCTCCATTCTTACCCATGAGGGCAATTTTATCATTTTCATTAATTGCAAAAGAAACATCACTAAAAAGAGTTGTTCCACCAAATTGCACGGAAATATCGTTAACTGTAATCATTATTATATCAAGTTGTTTATTTGCTAATCGTCGTTGAATCAGCGTCATTTTTTAAAAATGCAAATATAGATTAATTCAGTTATTGAGCAATTGATAACGCTACAACATTTTTATCGTAAAATAATATAAAAATAAATTAAAATTATGTAACATTAATAATATATTTTATTAGTTTTGTAATTGATAGACAGTTGTTTAAAGAAGTATTGACCCCGTTCTATCGGACTGATCTTAATTGCCGCTTGTTCAGTGTTAAAACGACAAAAGTATAATGAACAATACCAATACCACAACAAAAAACCCACTCCATAAGGGTTTATAAATCTTAACCAGCAGTTCATGAAAAAAATACTAACATTGATTCTACTAGGCGCTTTACATTCTATGGTCGCACAAGGCAATGAAGAAATTTTAAAAAAAGCGAGTGAAATTGGAACAAAATGGGGTTCTAAAGCTAAAAACAAAAGTATTATTACGCTGATTGATTTTTCAAAATCAATAGACGAAGCAAGACTTTATGTTGTTGATGTAAAAAATAGTAAAATACTTTTAACTAGTAATGTTGACCACGGTTTTGGTTCTGGTACTGGACAAACTCCGAGCTCATTCAGCAATGTAGTAGGAAGTAACGCCACTTCATTAGGTTGTTACGTTACCATGCAAACATACAATGGAACATGGGGATATTCTTTAAGACTTAATGGATTAGAAGAAGACAAAAACTCTAATGCACTTAAAAGAAATATAGTAGTGCACTCTTCTAGAAAAATGTATAGTAAATTCAGCTTAGGTTGCTTTTCTGTTCCAGATAAAGATTCAAATGCACTTATTGATTTGATTAAAAATGGTTCGCTAATTTATGCTTATCAGTAAGAGTTTAAGATTTCTCTCCTAGTAGATAAATTATCTTTAAACAACAGCAAATTAAAAAAGTAGTAATTAAATAAAATTTATTGAGTAGAAATAAATATTTAGTGCAACAACGGCGTTTATACTTTCAACTTTATATACGATTCCATTAAAATAAAAAAAGCTTCTTAAACAGATTTATATCTGCGTAAGAAGCTTTTTAATGTATAAGCAATTGTGTCTACAACTGCTTATTATTATTTATTGTATGCCAAATATGAGCATTGCTAACTCCTATATCATCTGGATTGAAAGTAGGATCTAAACCTTGTTTCTTTTGTTTTTCATAATCTTTTAAAGCAGCTAAGGCAGGTTTTTGTAGCAAGAGAATTGCAATGATATTAAACCAAGCCATTAATCCAACGCCAATATCTCCAATATCCCAAGCTAATTTAGCTTGATTCACGGAACCGTACATAATAACTAGCATCATAATTATTTTAAGAACATAATTAAAAACTGGCGATTCAAATTTTCTAGTCAAATATGAAATATTAGTTTCTGCAATATAGTAATATGCTAAAATTGTTGTGAAGGCAAAGAAGAATAATGCAATGGCTACAAAGTAAGAGCCAAAACCTGGAAAAACACTATCCATAGCACTTTGAGTAAACCCTGGTCCTACAGCAATATTCTGAGCACCAGCATATAAAAATTCAGCTGTATCGCCTGCGCCATACGCTGGATTATAAACGTTATATTTTCCAGTCATCAACAACATAAATCCAGTAGCTGAACATACTAATAAAGTATCAATGTAAACAGAGAATGATTGTACCAAACCTTGTTTGGCTGGATGAGATACATTTGCAGCAGCAGCAATGTGCGGAGCCGTTCCTTGTCCTGCTTCATTAGAATAAATTCCTCTCTTTACACCCCATTGAACTGCTAAACCAAATACAGCTCCAAAACCTGCTTCCATGTTAAATGCACTTTTAAAAACTAAAAGCACAACATTAGGTAAGTTTTGAATATCAAATGCAATGATAACTACAGCTATTAACATGTAACCAATTGCCATAAACGGCACAATATATTCAGTGAATTTTGCAATTCTCTTAACGCCACCAAAAACAATTGCTGCAAATATTAAAACTACTCCAAGACCAGTAATCCATGTATCTAAATTAAATGCATTTTTTATTCCATCAGCCACTGAGTTGGCTTGAACACCAGGCAATAGAACACCCGCAGAAATTACGGAAACGATTGCAAATAAAACTCCAAACCATTTTATACCTAATCCACGTTCAATATAAAATGCAGGTCCACCACGAAACTGTCCTAAATGTTTCTCTTTATAAATTTGGGCTAAAGTAGCTTCAATAAACGCTGTACTTGCTCCTAAAAAAGCAACTAACCACATCCAAAACATTGCACCAGGTCCACCAAAGGCGATCGCTGTTGCAACTCCCGCTATATTTCCTGTCCCTACTCTACCTGCTAATGACATCGATAATGCTTGAAAAGAAGAAACTCCCGATTCTGTGCTTTTTCCATCAAATAATAAGCGAAACATCTCTCTAAAGTGTCGCACTTGTAAAAAGCGCGTACGTAAAGAAAAATAAAGACCGGTTCCTAAGCATAAAATAATTAAAGCATTACTCCAAACAATGTCGTTTACGACACCAACAAAATTCTCCATATATTTATTTCATTTATAATTATCATAAAACCAACAAAACAATAGTTTTATTACTAATTTTCGATAAAACTAAAACATACTTACAAAAAAAACTAACTATTAGTATTATAAAAATTAAAAAAACATTAATTGGCTAAAAATCAACTGTTAATAAAAACTAGATTTATTACTATATAAGACCATTATTAACAATAAATTTTCACATAACGAAATTTTATTACGAAACTAAAAGTCATAAAAAAACTGCCTCATTACAATCAATGAGTCAGTTTTTTAGTATATATTGGTTTAGATTAAAGAAATTAATCTTTCCTCCACTTTTTACTTTCTTCAAAAACATGTTCTAAAATAGCAGCCTCTCTTTCATCAAACTCTATTTCTCTACGTCCCATTACTAAGCGCGCCGTTTCAAATGCTTTTTTAGTTATGTATGTCGTAAAACCCGCAGCACCACCCCAAGAAAAACTTGGTATAAAGTTACGCGGGAATCCGGTTCCAAAAACATTAGCACTCACCCCAACGACAGTTCCTGTGTTAAACATTGTATTTATTCCGCATTTACTGTGATCACCCATCATCAAACCACAAAATTGCAATCCTGTTTTTATGAAACCCTCTGTTTCATAACTCCACAGTTTCACTTCTTCGTAGTTATTCTTTAAATTTGAATTATTAGTGTCAGCACCCATATTACACCATTCCCCAATAACTGAGTCACCTAAATAACCTTCATGACCTTTATTAGAATGTGCAAAAATAACTGTGTTTTTAACTTCACCACCTATTCTAGAGTGCGGACCAACTGTAGTAGCGCCATATACTTTTGAACCCATCTTAACTGATGCGTTATCGCATAAAGCAAAAGGACCTCTTATCATCGAACCTTCCATTATCTCTGCGTCTTTACCTATATATATAGGACCAGTTGAAGCATTAAGAGTAACAAATTCTAACTTAGCTCCTTCTTCAATAAATATATTGTCAGCAGCGATAACGTTTACGCTTCTTGGAATACCTTGTGATTTTCTACCCTCTGTTATATATTTAAAATCCTCTTCGATTGCTAGGTTATTTTTCGAAAAAATATCCCATGTGTTTTTAATTGTAATACACTCGTCATGGAATTCGATAATATCATAAGTATCAAAATCTACTTCTTCTTGCTCATCGTTAGTATAAAAAGCAATCACTTCATCTCCTTTAAAAATAGCTTGATTAGATTCTAAGTTACCTACCATTTCCGCCAAAACATCATTAGGAAGAAAAGAAGCATTAATCATTACGTTTTGTTCTAACTCGACCATTGGAAATTTATCCGATAAATATTCCTCTGTCAAAGTTGTTGTGGTCGAACCCAAACGCATCTCCCATTTTTGACGAATCGTCATTATCCCTACAAGGATGTCAGCAACTGGACGTGTAAAAGTGAAAGGCAATAATGCATTTCGTGCAGGACCGTCAAAAAGGATATAATTCATAAAAAGAAGTTATTTGTTGGTTTTAATATAGTATTGTTTTTTAAACGCGAAATTAATCATAATAATGCATTTTTTAACTTAATTTTAAATAAAAATTAGACAATTATATTAAATAATTGAACCAAAAAAGCCACGTTTATAAAACGTGGCTTCAGTATATTTAAAAACAAGCTATAATTATTTAGCGTGCTTAGCATATTTAGTTTTAAATTTATCAATACGTCCTGCAGTATCAATAAGTTTAGATTTACCTGTGTAAAAAGGGTGAGAAGTTCTAGAAATCTCCATTTTCACTACTGGGTATTCAACACCATCGTGAGTAATTGTTTCTCTAGTATCTGCAGTAGATTTAGTGATAAAGATTTCGTCATTCGACATGTCTTTAAATGCAACTAATCTGTAATTTTCTGGGTGCGTTCCTTTTTTCATCTTGTTAATCTTTTTTTATTTGTTGGCTATAACTTGTTTTGAAGCTTTTCCTCTAACAGAAAAGGTATAAACTCATTACAACTTTTTGTTTTACAATATTATTTTGAGTTTGCAAATTTACAATTATTTTTCAATATTCAACTCTTTGCTTCACTTTTTTTATATAATCGTAAAAATAGATTTTTACACCTCTATATATTGGGAATTGTTATATTTGTGCTTTAATATAAAAAATCCTCACAATGATAAATGAAATCATAAAAAGAAACGGAATTACTTTTGGAGTGTTAATTGGAATTGTTTCAGCATTAATCACGGCGTCAATATATGCTATTGATTTAAATCTTTTTTCTTCATGGTGGATTGGACTTTCTAGCATTGCTATCTATTTGATATTAGGAATAATGTTACTTGCGAAAACAAAGAAAGAAGTCAAAACCATATACACTTTTAAAGATGCTTTTACCACTTATTTTATTGCTGCTGTGGTGGGTATATTAATTTCTGTTCTGTTTAATGTTCTTTTATTTAATGTGATTGATCCTTCTGCTAAAGATACTTTGCATGAAATGACAATGAAGATAACTTCTAATATGATGCAAAAGTTTGGCACACCTGCTGCTGCAATCAATGAAGCTATGGCAAAAATGAGAGAGACTAATCCTTATTCGACTATCGAATTATTAAAAGGAGCGGTTTTTAGCATCATATTCAGTTCTGTTTTTGGATTAATTTTAGCTGCATTTTTCAAAACTAGATCTACACAAGAATAATTAAAAATGAATTTATCCATACTCATACCGCTTCTCAACGAAGAGGAATCACTTAAAGAATTGTACACTTGGATTATTAAAGTGATGCAAGAAAATAATTATAGTTATGAAATTATTTTCTTAGACGACGGTAGTACTGATGATTCGTGGTCTATTATTGAAAGTTTTGCGCAAGAAAACACAGCTGTTAAGGGAGTGCGTTTCATGAAAAACTTTGGAAAATCTCAAGCTCTACATGCTGGATTTGCTAAAGCGCAAGGTGATGTAATTATCACGATGGATGCCGATTTACAAGATAGCCCTGAAGAGATTCCTGGACTGTACGAAATGATTGTCAAAGGCAAATATGATTTAGTTTCTGGTTGGAAAAAGAAACGATACGATTCAGTAGTTGCTAAAAATCTACCTTCAAAATTATTTAATTGGGCTGCTAGAAAAACATCAGGAGTAGAATTGAATGATTTTAACTGTGGTCTAAAAGCATATAAAAATATCGTTGTTAAAAACATCGAAGTTTCTGGGGAAATGCACCGTTATATTCCTGTTCTAGCAAAAAATGCAGGTTTTGGAAAAATTGGTGAAAAAGTAGTCCAACATCAAGCTAGAAAATATGGTGAGACTAAATTTGGTATGGAACGATTTGTTAATGGTTTCCTAGATTTAATTACCATTTGGTTTCTTTCTCGCTTTGGCAAACGACCAATGCACTTATTTGGCGCCATAGGATCGCTGATGTTTATTATCGGTTTTATAGTTGCAGGTTTTATTGGTGTTGCAAAATTGTATCATATGTATAATGACATGCGCTATACATTAGTAACTAACAATCCGTGGTTCTACATCGCACTGACTTCAATGGTTTTAGGGACACAATTATTTCTTGCTGGTTTTCTTGGCGAGATAATTTTGCGAACTAAAAACAACGAAGAACGTTATAAAGTGTCGAGCGAAGTGAATTTTTTGTAAATTAGAATTCTGATTTTATATTGAATCAAAATTAGAAACTAAAATTGATGCAAAACTTAAATATAAAACAACAATACGCTTGACTTACCCATTTATCTTATAAAATATTAAATACAATACATTTTTAGCTGTAATTTTTCGAGCAAACAAGATTTCAAGAATATGAAAAACTTATTTCGCGATTAATCATAAGAGTTGCGCTGGATAATTAGAAGAATAACAAAATAATTTAGAAATTAGAATTGCTGACAAAGAAGATTTAATGCAACTAAAACCCATTTTTTTTAGTGGAGTTCAACGGATTGAATTATCGAAATCAGAAATGTTCTTTTTTAGATAAATAATACAAAATCACTCAAAATGGAGATCAAACAAAACATATTAGACGCTGTAAATGAATGGTTAACACCAACATTTGATAACGAAACTCACGTTGCAATTAAGGAATTGTTGACTACATCTCCTGCAGAGTTAGAGGAAAGTTTTTATAAAAATTTAGAATTTGGCACAGGCGGAATGCGCGGTGTGATGGGCGTTGGTAACAATCGCATTAATAAATATACTCTTGGAAAGAGCACACAAGGCCTTTCTAACTACATGCGCCAAGTATTCCCTAACAAAGATTTAAAGGTTGCAATAGCTTTCGATTGTCGTCATAACAGCAAATCATTAGCTAAATTAGTTGCTGATGTTTTTAGTGCTAACGGAATTTCAGTTTATCTATTTTCAGATTTACGTCCTACTCCGGAGTTATCTTTTGCGGTTAGACATTTGGGTTGTCAAGCTGGAATTGTGCTTACTGCTTCTCATAATCCACCCGAATACAATGGTTACAAAGTGTATTGGGAAGATGGTGGACAAATTGTTCCTCCAGAAGATGAAGGTATAATTGCTACTATAGAAAATTTAAATTATAACGAAATTAAATTTACAGCTAATGAAAGTTTGATTCATTATATTGATACAGAAGTTGATAAAGCATTTATAAAGTCTTCAATCGAAAATGCAAGTTTTAATACTTCGGCTGAAGCCAAAGAAAATTTAAAAATTGTTTTTACATCGCTACACGGCACATCAATAACATTAGTTCCTGATGTTTTAGATCAGGCAGGTTATACAAATGTTCACATTGTTCCTGAGCAAGCAGTCCCTAATGGAGATTTCCCAACAGTTAAATCACCTAATCCTGAAGAACCAGAAGCATTAGCGATGGCTACAGCATTAGCTGAAAAAACAAACTCGGATATCGTGATTGGTACTGATCCTGACTGCGACCGATTAGGAGTTGCTGTTCGAAACAATGAAGGTGAAATGACTTTATTGAATGGGAACCAAACCATGATATTAATGACTGCTTTTCTATTAGAACAATGGAAAAAGAAAGACAAAATAAATGGAAAGCAATTCGTAGGTTCTACAATTGTTTCTACTCCTATGATGATGGAATTAGCAACTAGCTATGGAGTGGAATGCAAGATAGGTTTGACAGGTTTTAAATGGATTGCAAAAATGATAAAAGACTTTCCAGAACTTGAATTTATAGGTGGTGGAGAAGAGAGTTTTGGATTTATGGTAGGCGATGCCGTTCGTGATAAGGATGCAGTTGCTGCTACTTTATTAATTTGCGAAATGGCCGCTCAAGCTAAAGCAAAAGGAAGCACAGTTTACAAAGAGTTATTAAAACTTTATGTAGATAATGGATTTTATAAAGAACATTTAGTTTCATTGACTAAAAAAGGAATGGACGGTTTGCAAGAAATCAGTCAGATGATGATTGACATGAGAGAAAATCCTTTAAAAGAAATAAATGGCCAACGTGTTGTTATGTTAGAGGATTATCAGTCTTCAACTGCTAAAAACTTGTTGGATGATGAAGTTACAACTTTAGATATTCCAAAATCAAATGTATTGATTTACTATATGGAAGATGGCTCTAAAATTTGTGCGAGACCAAGTGGTACAGAACCTAAGATAAAATTCTACATCAGTGTAAATACAGAATTAGAAGATGTCGAAGATTTTAAAGAAGTAGAAAACATCTTAGACAATAAAATAAAAAACATTATTGCAGCGATGCAATTGAGTTAATTACAATACAATAATTTTTCTGAGAGACCCGACCCGCTTTAAAACCGGTCGGGTCTTGATGGTAAAAAAAACATAATGAGTAATTTTAAGAAAATTTTCCCCTTTATAGTTCCTTATAAAAGATATGCTTACTTAAATATTTTTTTTAACGTTCTCTATGCCCTATTTAGTACTTTGTCTTTCATGGCGCTGATACCAATGATGCAGGTTTTATTTGACCAAACAAAGAAAAATACAGTTCTACCATTGTACAATGGATATGTAAGTACTAATCATTTTTTTGAGGATGTAAAAACGTATTTTGAAAGCACTAAACTATTCTTAGAACATTCTTTGAGCTACTACATTACAACTACTACAGCGGAAAACGGAGTAGGATATACGTTGTCAATAATGGTAGGAGTTATTATTTCGATATTTTTACTGAAGAACCTGTTTGATTATCTCGCAATGTTTTTCATTACCTTTTTAAGAAACGGTATTTTGAAGGATATGCGAAATGCGATGTATAAAAAAACAATCAACTTGCCATTAGCATTCTTCTCAGAAAAAAGAAAGGGAGACGTTATTTCTAGAATTTCTGCAGATGTAAACGAGGTTCAAACTTCGTTCTTATCGATTCTTGAACTCATCGTCAAGGAACCATTAACAATTATCTTCACCATCATTGCAATGCTTTCGATCAGTGTAAAACTGACATTATTTGTTTTTATTTTTATTCCCGTTTCTGGTTATATTATATCATTAATTGGAAAACAATTAAAAAAGCAATCGACAAAGGCACAACAAGAACAAGGAATCTTTTTATCAACTATTGAGGAAACATTGGGCGGACTTAAAGTTGTAAAAGGATATAATTCTGAAAATCATTTTTACAAAGTTTTTCAAGAATCAACTCAGCGCTTTTTCAATTTATCAAATAGCATAGGAAATCGTCAAAATCTAGCTTCACCAGCGAGTGAATTTATGGGAATAATGGTTATCGCTATTCTATTGTGGTATGGTGGACACATGGTTTTAATTGAAAAGACACTTAATGGAGCTTCTTTTATTGCTTATATGGGACTTGCTTACAACATTCTAACTCCAGCAAAATCAATATCTAAAGCTTCTTATGCGGTAAAGCGTGGTAATGCCGCAGCAGAGCGCGTTTTAGAAATTTTAGACCAAGAAAATTCAATTACTAGCAAAGTAAATGCCATTAAGAAAGACACATTTGATAGCAATATAGTAATCAAAAACGTCAACTTTAAATACGAGAAAGAAAGTGTTTTGAAAGATTTTTCTTTAGAAGTAAAAAAGGGACAAACCATTGCTCTCGTGGGACAATCTGGTAGCGGTAAAAGTACAATTGCTAATTTACTAACTCGATTTTACGATGTAAACGAAGGGACAATTTGTATCGATGGTATAGACATTAAAGATATGAATTTACGATCTCTTCGTGATTTAATGGGGCTTGTTACCCAAGACAGTATTCTATTTAATGACACTATTAAAGCAAATATCGCTCTAAGTAAACACGATGCGACAGATCATGAAATCATGGAAGCATTAAAAATTGCGAATGCTTATGAGTTTGTAAAAGATTTACCTTTAGGTATACATACAAACATTGGCGACAGCGGAAACAAACTTTCGGGTGGACAAAAACAACGTTTGTCTATCGCAAGAGCTGTTTTGAAAAACCCTCCTATAATGATATTAGATGAAGCTACATCAGCTTTAGATACTGAGAGTGAGAAATTTGTTCAAATAGCACTTGAAAACATGATGCAGAATAGAACGTCGATAGTCATTGCGCATCGTCTTTCAACCATTCAAAAAGCTGATTTAATTGTGGTAATGAAGAAAGGAAGAATAGTCGAACAAGGTAAGCATGACGAACTAATAGCACTTAATGGAAATTATAATAAATTAGTATCCATGCAATCCTTTGAATAATAACTTACTGTTAAAGCACCTTATATAAAAACAGATTGAAATGTACATTCATAATCCAAACATAAAACTACCTGAGGATCCCAATACTATTATATGGAAGTACCTTGATCTATCAAAATTTTTGGATTTATTGATGTCGCAAAAGCTATTTATGTCTCGATCGGATAAATTTGAAGATCAGTACGAGGGAACTTTTAGCGAACCTACTTTTGAAGAAATTAAAAAACTTTCCATCGATAATCCTGGGTTCTTAAAGTTTTATAAAAGCCATCGAGAAAAAGTGGCTATTAGCAGTTGGCACATTAATGAATATGAATCGTTTGCTATGTGGCAAATATTCACTCAAAACAGTGAAGGTTTGGCCATTCAATCCACAATAGGAAGACTGCAAAAATCACTTGCTCAAGAAGCAAATTTTAAGCAATATATAGGCGAAGTAAATTATATTGATTACAAAAAAGAACACATTCCATTTGATGATATGTTCTTTCCTTTCTTATTCAAACGAAAAAGTTTCCAATATGAAGGTGAAGTCCGCATCATTACAGACATTGGCGATAGCGCAATAAAAATTAATGAAGGACTTAAAATAAATGTAAACATTGATGAGCTAATCGAAAAAATATACATTCATCCAAAATCAGAGAATTGGTATAAAAATTTAGTTATCCAATTAGTAAAAAAGCTTGACTTCGATTTCACAATCGAAAAATCAGATTTAGAAAGTGATATTTTAATTTAAGATTCGAGCCTAAACTGGTTCGTAACTAATAATCTTCCATTCTTTATTTGACAAGTCGATATAATAATAATTGACAGCATCCTTCTTATCAAATTCGCCGTTTTTATTCGTATCCTCAACAGTTCTGTAATATAATCGATTTCTAGACGTAATCAATTTCCAGTCGATTAACTCTTGATAATCAGTTGAAATCTTGGTAAATCTATCGCCACTAATTTCGCTTAAATATAGAGCTTTGATATCACTTGTATCTAATCTCCCATCTTTATTAGTATCCATATCAAACATGGTGTAAACCATGACTTGACTGTTCGTTCGATCAGCAACTGACTTTAAATAAGTAGCTGTTTGTATTAAAACTGGTTTGTCAGTTAATTTATGAATTGAATCCGAATCAATTTTTTGAAACTTTATATTCTGCAGATAACCAGTAATTTCAAATTCACCATAATTAGAAATAGTAAAACTTAAATCATTCACATTTGAAGATCCATAACGCGCCTTAATTCCTTTTTCACGAATACTTAAGTCAGCAACAGGATGCAATAAATAATCCGTTCCATCCATTTGAAGAGGTAAATCAGCTATTTGTATTTGCGAAGAATCAGCTCTTATAGATTCTTTTGTCTTAATTGTTTGATCATAAGTTACTTTTGGTTTTTCAACTTCCTCTTTGCAACTACTAAAAAGCAAAACTGTAATTCCTATAAGTGTTATGTGTAGTTTTTTCATATTGTAATACTATTAAAATTCAAATGTAAGCATTTTTAAAAAACGTTAACCGTTATTAGCGCTGATTTAACGAATTCAATAAACCTGAAAATCTCTTCGAAACTCAGATTTTGCGTGATTACAATTTAGCCGTTAATTTCACATTAAAAACGCGCGTGGTCATATAATTAGGGATTGCATATTGATTTTTCGAATAAACATCTCTCACCCACGTATTTGTAATTGCATTTTGGTTATTAAATAGATTAAATATTTCTAATCCCACTGCCAGTTCTTTAAAATTATTTAACCAATCGCTCTTTCTTTTTCCCATTTTACTATCAATAAGCACCTTAAAAAATCCAACGTCCACACGACGATAATCATTCAATCGGTTTTGGTACAAATAAGAATCTGCGTACGATGGTGAACCGCCTGGCAATCCTGTGTTGTAAACCAAATTCAAGTACAATTTCAAGCTTGGAATATTTGGCATATAATCTTGAAACAACAACCCAAATTTCAAGCGTTGATCAGTGGGACGTCCAATATATCCTCTTTCATTACTGTTTTCCTCTGTCTTTAAATAACCAAAACTAATCCATGATTCAGTTCCAGGAACAAATTCGCCGTTTAGTCTAACATCTAATCCCTGCGCGTATGCCTTTGCGTTATTATTAGCTGCATAGCGAATACGAACGTTATCAATAGTATATGTATTTACATCTGTCAGTGACTTATAATAAATTTCAGATACTAATTTAAATGGACGAGTCCACATCTTAAAACTATAATCATTACCAAGAACAAAATGTACTGATTGTTGCGCTTTAGTATCTGGTTGAACGACCGCTTCTGCATTTCGTAACTCTCTATAAAATGGCGGCTGATGATATAATCCTCCCGATATTCTAAAAACCATATCTTTTTCCCAATTTGGTTTTACTGCAAATTGTGCTCTTGGGCTGAAGGTAGTTTGTGACTTCCCTTCCAGAGTTTCCCCTTGAACTTCCCAGTTGTGTGCGCGAACTCCCGCATTATAAAAAACTTCAGTTGAACCAATAGTAGATTTTAAACTCCATTGAAAATAACCTGAAAATCTATTGATCGAATTAAAATTAGTTGCTCGCACATTTTGATAAGGTAAAAGAGGACCAACGTATGGATTATAAGGTTGATTGTTTTTAGGCAAATTAAGAATAGGTGGATTTACTGAAAATCCAGCCGAATCAATTACCTCCCACTCTATAATTCGATCTCTGATCGACTCTCGAGTGTATTTAATTCCCCACTCTAATTTACTTTTCTTCCAGTCATGAAATCCTTTAATCTCCGTATTGACAATTAATGCGTCTAAGTCATTACGAGCATGATTCAATTGTGATCCTATTCCGCTTGTATACGCAACATCTCCAAAATTTTGCGAACCAATACTAGAATCGACTTCGCTAAGTCGATACTGTGCAAAAATATCAAAATACTCTTGTTCCAAAGTGTGAAATATCGAACCTATAAACTTCAAAGTAAAATTATCTGCTGCATTAAATGTAGTTTTTAATGCTGCAAAATAAGTATCGTACTTATCTTTTTCCTGTCCTTCGTAAAAAACAGTTAGTAGCATTGGGTTATCTAAAGTTCCAAACCGAGTCTGTCGTGTTAAAGGTTGATATTGGTATTTGTTTTGAGAAATATTACCTAAAAAACTCCATTGCCAATTGGGTGAAGAAGTGTAATTTATATTAGTTTGAATATCTGCAAAAGAAGGCGTAAAATTCGTTTGTGTTTCTTGACTTTTAACTAAAAGACTGTTGTTGCGGTAACGAACACCAGTGACAGCAGACCATTTTTTATCTTTAGAAACAGCATCTACATACAGGCTTCCGCCAAGAAAGCTCGCTTCTATCCCTGCTCCAAAACTTGTTGGCTTTCTATACGTTATGTCTAAAACGGAAGATAATTTATCTCCAAACTTGGCTTGGAAACCTCCAGCTGAAAAATCTACATTTTGAACTAAATCGGTGTTTGTAAAACTAAGACCTTCTTGTTGCCCAGAACGAATTAAAAAGGGACGATAAACCTCAATTTCATTAACATAAACCAGATTTTCATCATAGTTACCACCACGTACGGCATATTGTGTACTCAATTCATTATTTGAATTTACTCCCGGCAGTGTTTTTAAGATATTTTCGATTCCTGCATTCGCACCTGGGATTTTGCGAATCATTTCAGGCTCTATGGTAGTTACACCAGTAATCACTTTTTTGTTATTTGCTGAAACAATAACTTCTCCCATTTGCTCTTGTTGATCGCTCATGACGGGATTAAATTCCTTGTTTTCATTAGCGCTTAAAATAAAACTAACGGAAATCTTTTTCAAAGAAACATGCGTAAAAACTAGAGTTATTTTTTGGTTTGCAGGGATCTTTAAATCATAAAAGCCGTTTTTATTAGATTGCGTTGCCATATTGAGATACGAGACATTTACGTTTTCTACCGGCTCGCTATTTTCATCTAAAATAACACCTTTAATTCGAGCAGTCTGAGCCGACAAATTCAAACTCAACACGAATAAAATAAATACAGAAAAGAATTTGATTGCACTCAAATGATATTACTTTTTTTGATTTCTAAAAAAACGAGTTTCAAAGGTAGTTGAATTTCCTACATTGTCAGTTACTACAACTTTTAATTCATTAGCTCCATCAGCAACAATTCCGTCTTCAAAAAAATGAGTTAGTTTTCTTGTTTTATTATCGTATTCCATTAGAATCCATTTTCCATTTAAATATCCATTATACGATTTTATACCTGACAAATCATCGGATATAGAAACCTGAATTGTCTTTTGAGAGCTAATCCACTTTCCTTCGACAGGAGTGGCAATAGTTATTCTAGGCGCTATATTATCGCTTACTAAAGCATAGTTTCCTAAAATTCTAGACTTAGTGCTAAAAGTATTTCCTTTTCTATACGTCGAGTTATAGTTTATCTTCTTACCGTCAATTCTTCCGATAAACATTTTCGCCTTCTGAGCTTCAGTAGATTTTAAATCTTCAATAGTAATCGTAAAATTAGAATGCGCTGGAACAGTATCATCGTGAAGAACCAAGGTATCATTCTTAACTGCAAAGGTAAAATCGAAATCATCATAGAAAGTTCCTGCAGGAAAAAATACGGACATATTGCCAAGTGCAAAATTGCTGTCTTTGTTCGCTTTAATGAAATAATTAGACTGAACAGGTTCTGAACCTATAATAGTAGTTAACAGGTCATATTGAATGGGAATAGAAATAGTTCTTTTGTTACCAAAAAAATCTGAAACTTCTATACGATAAAGCGATGTAACATTTGGTGAAACTTGCAAAACTCCATTATTACTATCTGCTTTAATAATACTTAAATTATATGGGGTTTTCATGTACAGTTTCTGAACACGCTGTTGTAATTTTTTATATCTCGAATAATCTACTAGAGCATTGATGTAACGCATTTCGTCAAAAGAATACGTATTAAAGTCATAACCAAAATTAGGTTTTCCGTTGAAAAACGACTGCACTTTATAAACTCCGTTGTTATTGAACGAAACATCGTCAGTATCATAAGTTGAAACACCAAAACCAATCGCTCCATTAGAAACCACCTTTTCAGAAAGATAGGTACCATCTTTTTGCAAAGAGAGATTAAGCATTAATGGTCGCTTCGCTCGGTTTACTGTTGTTTTAGCATTAAGAGGATAAACGTAAACACCAGAAACAGTAGGTTTCTTGGTATCCTTTATAAATTTATCATAACCAAAAAGCATCGGATTGATAACAAACTCCGTTTTTGAATCCCTAAATTCAAAGTGAAGATGTGGACCTTCAGATGATCCAGTATTACCTGAAAAACCAATAATCTGACCCTTTTTTACAGTCATCTCATCTGGTTTGAAAAACATTTCAATCTCAAAACTCTTTTCCTTATAATGTGTATTCTTAATATACTTTTCTATATCACCATTAGCCGTTTTTAAATGACCGTACACCGAAGTATATCCATTGGGATGATTGATGTAAATCGCCTTGCCGTTACCAAAAGTTGAAATTTTAATTCGGGAAACATATCCATCTGCTACAGCATAGACATTTAAACCTTCTCTTTGCTGCGTTTTTAAATCGAAACCAGCGTGAAAATGATTGGGTCTCAATTCCCCAAAGTTTCCAGACAATTGCATTGGGATATCTAAAGGCGATCTAAAGTAATCTTTTGGATATTCGACCTGAGCAAAAACTGAGAAGCTAAAAAATAAAAAAAGTACTGAAAATTTCATTGTTTTACATTTTTGCTAAGATAAAAAAACTAATCAGAATTGCAGTAAAAAAAAATGTTTATAACTATTTGCGCTACTGATAATTAACTAAATTAAGACAAAAAAAATAATAAAATATTGCAAAATTAAAAAGGAATACTAACTTTGTATGATTATGTAATGAATAAGATATATAATGAGTGTAATTGCAGAAATTATTGATACTCTTGAAAATAAAGTCGAAAAACTTTTCATTAAAATGAAAAGTTTAGAGAAAAATAATCAAGATTTAAAAAGTGAATTAATAAATACTGCATCGATAATACAAGCTCAATCTGAAGAGATTCAGTCATTGAAATCACAGTATGAAACACTCAAAATAGCCAGTTCATTATTAGGCAGTGACGATAATAAAAGAGATACAAAGCTTAAAATAAATTCATTAATTCGCGAAATAGATTATTGTATAGCACAACTATCAGATTAAGATAAGATATGGACGAAAAGCTTAAAATTAAAATATC
Organism: Flavobacterium sp. PL12; assembly: GCF_039123485.1. NCBI lineage: Bacteria > Pseudomonadati > Bacteroidota > Flavobacteriia > Flavobacteriales > Flavobacteriaceae > Flavobacterium > Flavobacterium sp. PL12. The sequence goes on along the minus strand of NZ_JBANDI010000004.1, from coordinate 107,422 downwards.
GATAGCAGACCGGGTTTATCCTTTAACGGTAGATCCCTCTCAAGAAGAAGGGCTTAGAAGCGCTTCTAAAAAAATTGATAAAATGATTAAGCAATTTGAAGAAAATTACGCCGTACGTGATAAACAAGATGTATTGGCGATGTGTGCCCTACAATTTGCTTCGCAAACAGAACAAAAACAAATTGATAATGCTATTGACGGTGAAGCAACCATCGAGAGAATTAAAAAAATCAATGCTGTTTTAGATCAATATCTCGACAAATAAACGTTCTTTACAAAAACTAAGATACTGCCTACATTAGTTCACAATTGGTAAACTCAACACTAACAATTTAGAATGAGCAAATCATCACTACTAAAGCATGCCACGCTTCGGCGAGGAAACTTGAACAGTGAGTTAGCTCAAAACTTGTCTTTTCGAGTTTATTCAAGCAATTAATGTAGGCTTTTTTTATATATAAATTTTAACAAACATGGACATATTAACGATCGTAATCTCAGGTATTATAGGTATTGCAGCGGGTTTTGGGATAGCCAAATTAATAGAAAAAAGCAATATTTCTAACTTAATAAAAAATTCTAAGAAAGAAGCAGCTTCAATTTTGAAAGATGCTAATCTCGAAGCAGAAAACATAAAAAAAGATAAAATTCTTCAAGCAAAAGAAAAATTTATCGAATTAAAATCAGAACATGAACAAGTGATTTTATCACGTGATAAGAAAGTTGCTGAAATAGAAAAAAGAGTTCGAGATAAAGAATCTCAAATTTCAAATGAATTATCGAAGGCTAAAAAAGTGAATGATGATTTTGAATCTAAAACTTTAGAATACAGCACTAAGATTGAAAGTTTAGACAAGAAACAATCAGAAGTTGACCGTTTACATAAAAGCCAATTACAACAGTTAGAAGTAATCTCAGGATTATCTGCAGAGGAAGCTAAAAATCAGTTGGTAGACGGGCTAAAAGCAGAAGCTAAAAGTTCTGCAATGGCACACATACAAGACACGATTGAAGAAGCTAAGCTAACAGCTCAGCAAGAAGCAAAGAAAATCATTATCAATACGATACAGAGAGTTGGTACAGAAGAAGCAGTTGAAAACTGTGTATCTGTATTTAACATTGAATCAGATGATGTAAAAGGTAGAATCATTGGTCGTGAAGGTAGAAATATCCGCGCGCTTGAGGCTGCTACAGGAGTAGAAATTATTGTAGATGACACACCTGAAGCAATTATCCTTTCTTGTTTTGATCCAGTACGAAGAGAAATCGCTCGTTTAGCCTTACATAAATTGGTTACTGATGGTCGTATTCACCCTGCACGTATTGAAGAAGTAGTTGCTAAAACTGCTAAACAAATTGATGACGAAATTATTGAAGTTGGTAAACGTACGGTTATTGATTTAGGAATTCATGGATTACATCCTGAATTGATTAAAGTAGTAGGTCGTATGAAATACCGTTCGTCTTATGGACAGAATTTACTACAACACTCTCGTGAAGTTTCAAAACTGTGTGGAATTATGGCTGCTGAGCTTGGCTTAAATGTAAAATTAGCTAAAAGAGCAGGTTTATTACACGATATCGGAAAAGTACCAGATGCTGAAAGTGATTTACCTCATGCATTGTTAGGTATGCAATGGGCTGAAAAATTTGGTGAAAAAGAAGAAGTTTGTAACGCTATTGGAGCGCACCACGATGAGATAGAAATGAAATCTTTATTATCTCCTATCGTACAAGTTTGTGATGCTATTTCAGGCGCGCGACCTGGAGCTAGAAGACAAGTATTAGATTCTTACATTCAACGTCTTAAAGACCTTGAAGAAGTTGCTTACGGGTTTAACGGAGTTAAGAATGCCTATGCTATTCAAGCAGGTAGAGAATTACGTGTTATTGTAGAAAGTGAGAAAGTATCAGATGAAAATGCTGCTTCCCTATCATTTGACATCTCTCAAAAAATCCAAACAGAAATGACTTATCCTGGGCAAGTAAAAGTTACTGTTATTCGTGAAACGAGAGCAGTTAATATCGCTAAATAAAAATTACAAAATAGTTTTAAAAAAAACTTCTCATTGCTGAGAAGTTTTTTTTTGCTTTATTATTAGAAGGCGTTTCTTGTACTTAAATTTACGATGCAGAATAATTACTATGATTCCTATAAGATGTCTTTAAACACTACTTTAAAGGTTGAACCTACGCCTACTTCACTTTCAACAGCGACAGTACCATTCATCGATTCGATTTGATTCTTTGTAAGATGTAAACCTAATCCTCTAGCATCATCGTGTTTGTGAAACGTTTTATACATTCCGAAAAGTGAGCTACCATGCTTTTCTAAATCTATTCCAAGGCCATTATCAGAAATTGACAATGTTTTTTTACCATCTTCGATCGAAAATGAATATTTAATACTCACGCCACGTTCAACACAGGAATACTTAATAGCGTTTGTCGTAAAGTTTAGTAATACGCTCTCTAAATACGCCGGATTAAAATCTACATAGGTTTCTGAATCAATATCATTTATGATGGTTACTTGATCATAGTTTTTGACATTCTTTATCAAATCTAAAGTCTTGTTTAAATAATGTTTTAAATTTAGAGATTTGATTGGAATATTAGAATTACTTTGAATCAGCACAAGCTGCGTCAAATTTTCGATTGTTTCATTCAAATCATTCGAAACAGTTCGCAAATCAAACAGCATTTCTTTAGTACTCTCTGAATCATCATCAGCTTCTATAAAATCTAGTATAGATTGAATATTTCCAGCTTGCGTATTTAAATTATGAGAAACTATGTGCGAAAAATTTAAAAGTCTGCTATTTTGTTTACTGTATAATTCCATTGTTTTAACTAATTCCAACTCTCTTTCTTTCTGAGCAGATATATCAGTATGAGTTCCAATTACGCGCAGTGGTTTCCCATTATCATCACGCTCAATAACTTTACCTCTATCTAAAATCCATTTGTAATTTCCGCTCGATGTTAATACTCGATGCTGGTTTTCGTAATAAGGAGTTTTATTAGCAAAATGCTCTTCAATATCTGAGTAATATTTTTTTAAATCATCTTCATGTACAATTTGATCCCATCGTTCAGGAGTATCAAAAACATCCAATGAAGCTTGCTCTAAAATTTTCATTGATTGTGAAGAATAGAAAACGGTATTGTTGACGACATCCCAATCCCAAACACCAGCAGTTGATGCTTCCAAAGCAAACTTAAAGCGTTCTTCAGAAATTTTCACCTGTAACTGTTGCTTCTTGATTTCTGTCACATCAGAAATTCTTCCGTAAAAGGCAATGTTCCCATCAGGATAACGCTCCGGTTTTGATGAAACTTTTAACCATCGCATCCCTTTTTTAGGAAGTGATACACGGAATTCATATTCCCATCTTTCAAGTTTACGTTTTGCTTCTACCAAAGAATCAAAAAATGGAATTCGATCCGCTTCAAATATTCTTTCGTAGACAAGAAATTTATCACTATCATTAAAATTATTAGAGGATAATTCGAAAAGCTCATTTACTGATTTACTTACTAAAGGAAACAGGTAGGTGTTGTCAGGAGTGATCACAAATTCAAATATTAAATCAGGAATTTCCTCAAACAGTTTACTGTAAAATTCATTTACCTCTTGGCAATTTCCGTTATTAATAAAGTTCGAAATCATAGCGCTTTAGATAAGGTATTATTGTATCACAATTTACTCAATAATTTTTTAATTATGTGCTAAAATATGAATAAATTCTTATCTTTTTAAACAAATTATGGAATATTTGATTAGAATTATTACTACGTTTTGATGAATAAAAATTCACGACGAGTATGATAAATAAGTATATTAAATAACTACTTTCTAGGATGAAAGGAATTTAAAACTTCTGTCAAAAATTTTCTATCAAGATGTACATAAATTTCAGTAGTGGTAATTGATTCATGTCCTAACATTAATTGGATAGAACGCAAATCTGCTCCGTTTTCTAATAGATGCGTAGCAAAAGAATGACGGAAGGTGTGTGGGCTTATTGTTTTGTTTAAATTTATTTTTACAGCTAAGTTTTTTATGATTGTAAAAATCATAGCGCGCGTTAACTGTCGTCCCCTCCTATTTAGGAATAAGGTGTCTTCAAATCCTTTTTGTATAGAAACATGGTTTCGAACTGTTTCTCTATATATTTGAATGTATTTTTGAGTTATATCACTTATAGGAACAAAACGCTGTTTATTTCCTTTTCCAGTAATTTTGATGAATCCTTCGTCAAAGAATAAATCAGAATTTTTTAGAGTGATTAATTCTGAAACTCTCAATCCACATCCATAAAGTGTCTCAAGCATCGCTCGATTTCGCTCTCCTTCTTTGGACGTTAATTCAATTGCGTCGATAAGTTGGTCAATTTCCGCTACAGATAAAGTATCTGGAAGTTTTCTACCGGTTTTGGGCGTATCAATAAGATCTAGTGGGTTGTCTTTTCGATAATCTTCAAATATTAAGTAGTTAAAAAAGCTTTTAAGTCCAGAAATTATTCTCGACTGCGAGCGCGGATTTACTTCCTTTGCTACGCTATAAATAAATTGCTGCAAACACTCTTCTGATATATTGATTGGAGATATTTCTATCTTATTTTGGGTTAAATGTAAAAGTAGACGCTCGATATCATAGGAATAATTATCAATCGTGTTGACCGAAAGTCCACGCTCAATTTTCAAATATGACTGATAACTTTTTATATACGAATTCCACTCCATCAATACAAAGTAACAACTTTTTAAGCAAAAAAAAACCTCTCAAAATGAGAGGTTTTAAATCGATATCTAATAAAATTAGAATCTGTATCCAACACCAAAGCTTCCTGCAGCGAATGGATTAGCAACATTTCCATTTAAGTCAAAACCAAAGTTTGAAGAACTTTTAGCTCCTGGAGCATCAACTTTAGAAGTATTGTAGCTTAAGATGTTTCTTAAACCAAAGTTCAATACGATTCTTTCTGTTACGAAGTAGTTAAGACCTAAACCTACTCCAACTGCTGTACCATTAGATTTAACTTCAGCATTTCCTAAACCTGATTTTGCACTTCCAAAATCAATATTAGCACTACCGTAAGTTTTAAATCTTTTTCCTAATTCTAGAAAGTAATAATTTCCAAATACTCCAGCATTAAAACTAGAACTCTTTGAAACATCAACTCCGTTTAATTCACCTTTAGCGCTACCAACACCTACTTGAACACCAATTGCTACATTATCACTAATGAAGTAACTAACTTTTGGAGAAAATTGTAAAGAATTTGTTTTTGCGTTTGTGTTTTTGTTATCCGTAGAAGTAAAACCTAAATTACCTTCAACAAAGATATCATTCTCTGCAAATCCGAAAGTTTTTGCTGAATCATTTTCGCTTTGAGCGTTAGCAAAACCAAATGCTAGTACAGCCGCAGCTGTAAAAATTAAATTTTTCATTCTTTTATTATTTTTAAAAATTAAAAGTGCAAATATAGACCTAAACAATCTAATTTTAATCGCTTTTACCCAATAATATTAGCTCTTTTTGTCAGTAAAAAATTATAAATATAAAAAGGTAAAGTAACTATTTGTTGGACAGCTTGATACAATACTATTCTAAATTTAATTACGTAAAAAAAGTCTTTTTTGACTGAATTATAAGGATTTTCATAGGAGCATTGTTAAGGCAGAAAAAATACAAATTATGTGTAAAATTGGGACATCAGTGGCATTAATATCCCTTTAAATACCGTCACTATTACCACTTAGGAGTAAATAAATTATTTATTCGAAAAAAATATAAAAATAAACACATCTAAAATAGTTCTCGAATATTTAAGTAAAAATCGTCCAAAATACTTAAAAGCAAAGAGTTATCAAATAATAAACTAGATTCAAATTAATTATAAGTTACATGACACGTTAAACTTGGTCATATTATGATTTATTGGAACAGTTCTTGAAATGGAGGATGTTAATTAGTAAACAATAATTATTAAACTAAGTAGTTTAATAAAAGACCCATTTCAAGTATTAATAAACATTAAATTAAAAATTATGAAAAGAGTAATTCTAGCAGCAGTAGTTCTATTAGTAGGTTCAGCAACTATGCAAGCACAGTCAGTACGTTTTGGTTTTAAAGGTGGTTTAAATTTTGCAAATCAAACTGGAAGTGAAATCAGAGTAAACAGCACTAATTACAAAACTGATGCGATTACAAGCTACCACGGAGGTTTGATAGCTGAAATAAAATTAACGGAAGGTTTTGCAATCCAACCTGAATTGCTATACTCAACTGTAGGTGCATCTTATAAAAACGCAGTAGAGGAATTTGAGAATGAGTTAGGTTATTTGTCTATTCCTGTTATGGCTAAAATAAGCTTAGGTAAAGCGGTTAGTTTAGACCTAGGACCTCAAGCTTCTATTTTATTGAGTGAGAAAAATAAATTTGATGCAAAAAATGCAGAGACTTTTGATTTTGGATTAGCAGGTGGATTAAGTTTTAATATCACTGATAATTTCTTTTTACAAGGTCGTTACGTTTTGGGTTTAACAGACGCATCTAAAGAAGCACAAGTTAAAAACTCTGTAGTTCAAGTTTCTGCAGGATTTAAATTCTAAAAAATATAAAAATTAAATTTTTCAAAACCGTTCTATAAATTAGAACGGTTTTTTTATTTTTACAAAAAAGGAATTATGAAAATTATTATCATCAACGGACCAAATTTAAATCTTTTAGGAAAACGCGAACCAGAAGTTTACGGTAGCCTAACTTTCGAAGAGTATTTTACCACTTTACAAATTCAATTTCCAACCGTTGATTTATCGTACTATCAAAGTAATATCGAAGGAGAATTAATAGGGAAGATACAAGAATTTGGATTTTCATACGATGGAATAATACTTAATGCTGGCGCTTACACACACACTTCTATAGGAATAGGTGATGCAATCAAAGCAATTAGTACTCCTGTAGTTGAAGTACATATTTCCAATACATTTTCACGTGAAAGCTTTAGACACCAATCCTATATTTCAGGAAATGCTAAAGGTGTAATTCTGGGCTTTGGATTAAAAAGCTACGAATTAGCAATACAATCGTATTTGTAAGTTCAGGAGCTTATAAATCTCTACTGTAAATGTTTAACAAATTATTAATAGGCTATTTTTAAACTTCTTCTATTTTTGTGAGAGAAATAACTTTCATGAAAACAAACTACTTATTACTATTATTTTTCTTTTCGATTATAAGCACTGCACAAATAAAAGGAATCGTTTCAGATGAGAAAGGAAATCCACTTCCTTTTGTAACCATTCTTCAACAAGACACCTACAATGGTACCAGTACAAACGAGCAAGGATATTTTGAGTTCAATTTAAAAGGAAAAGAAAACGCTACAGTAATCTTTCAATATTTAGGTTTTAAAACGCAAAAAATAAAAATTGCTAAGCTTCCTTATACACTAGACATCAAAATGATTGAGGAAAGTTTCTCACTTAATGAGGTAGTGATAAATAAGAAAATTAATCCCGCTCTTGCGATCATAAAAAATGCAATTGCTAGTAGAAAACAAAATACAGAGAAAACTAACAGATTTAACGCTGATTTTTATTCTAGAGGGATTTTCAAATTAAAAAATGCACCCAAGCAAATATTAGGTCAAAAAATTGGTGATTTAAATGGCGCACTAGATTCAACAGGAACAGGAATTATTTCACTCTCTGAAACTTTTTCGAAAATATCCTTTGAGAAGCCTAACAATCTAAAAGAAATAGTCACAGCCTCAAAAGTTAGCGGTAGAGATAATGGATACAGCTACAATACTGCCCGATCTTCCTTCTACGATTTCTATGACAATACCGTTGAATTTGGTATAAAAATGATTTCTCCAATCGCTACTAATGCATTCAATTATTATAATTACAAGTTAGAAGGGACCTTTTTTGACGAGAATAACACTATGATCAACAAGATTAGAGTTATTGCAAAGCGAGATAGTGAACCCGTTTTTGAGGGTTACATATACATAGTTGAAGATTCATGGGCAATTTATGCTGTAGACTTAAATATAAAAGGGTACAGAATGAAAGAAGAATTTGTTGACCAAATGACCATAAAACAGAACTTTAGCTATAATCGCAATAATAAAATTTGGGCAAAAAACACTCAAAGTCTTGATATTGAAGCTGGAGCATTTGGTATAGGATTCACTGGAAAATTTAATTACGTCTACAGTAATTATGCATTTATGAAGGCATTCATTCCAAAAACATTTTCGAGCGAAATTACTCGTATCGAAATTGATTCAAATAAAAAGGATAGTCTTTTCTGGAATAGCAATCGACCAATTCCTTTGACCGTAGAAGAGAACACCGATTATAGTAGAAAAGACAGTATTTATAAAGTTAGAAATTCTGAAAAATATCTCGATTCAATAGATAAAAAAGGTAATAGATTCAAAGTACTAAAGTTAGTTACGGGATACACGTTTAAAAATAGCCAGGAGAAATACAGTCTTAGTTATGAAGGACTGCTAAATTTAGGATCATTTAGTTTTAATACTGTTCAAGGTTACAATTTCGATTCTGGCTTCAAATATATTAACAGAAAAAATTTAGAAAAAAAAGGAGCTTACACTTCTATTAGCACCAAATTTAATTATGGAATCGCAGAAGATCGACTACGTGCTACGGGGCAATTTTTGCATCGTTTCAATAATCAAAATTATGCCACTTTGTATGTTTCAGGTGGAAGCACAGTCAAGCAGTTTAATGCTACTAACCCTATTAGTAAAATAGTCAATACTGTTAGTTCTCTGGCTTTTAAGAATAATTTCATGAAATTGTATAATTTAGAAGCAGCAGGCATTGGCTATAGCCAAGATGTTGCCAATGGAGTAAATATAAACGGTAAGTTAGAATATCAGCAGCGTAAAGCACTATCTAATAATACTGACTATTCATTTTTTAGTAAGGATGATTTGTACACATCGAATAATCCTTTAGCTCCAAACGACTTTATAACTCCAGCTTTCGACACACATCATTTAACCAAAGCAACGATAAATGCTAGAATAAATTTTGGAAATACATATTCTTCTAGACCAGATGGTAAATTTAATATTCCAAATGAAAAATTTCCCACTCTTTATGTAGCCTATGAGAAAGCATTTGCATCTAATGAAAAGAAGTATGAATTTGATCATTTCAACACGAGAGTAACGTATGATTTAAAATTAAGTAATAAGGGTGTTTTAGGTATAAATATAAGAGCTGGGAAGTTTCTAAATGCGGAAAAAATTTCTTTTATCGATTATAAGCATTTTAATGGAAATCAAACTCATGTAGGACAAACAGAGCGTTATTTGAATGTCTTTAACTTGCTTCCTTACTACTCTAACAGTACAAATAATTCCTATTTCGAATTGCATGGTGAGTACAACGATAAAGGTTATATTATGAACAAAATTCCATTACTTAATAAATTAAAATCTACATTAAACTTAGGTTTCCATTCGCTTTCTACACCAGAAAATAAACCATATACTGAAGCGACAATTGGATTAGACAATTTAGGTTTTGGTAAATTTAAAATGCTACGAGTTGATTATGTTCGATCGTACCAAAATGGTTTTCAAGGCGACGGAGTAGTCTTTGGATTAAAATTTTTAAATATTTTAGAATAATCCTCTCCTAAACCCTATCTAGAGTAAAGTAAAAAAAAAGAATAACATCAATGATACAGAAATGTAACAATACGTTTATTCACCTTTTTTGACTACTCTCAATTTTAAAAATAAAGATATTTTTTAACTATAAAAAGGCTAAACGAAAAATTATTGATATTACAATCCTCTTTAGTTTTTGAGATTGAAATCTAATCATTGGGCTCTACATGAATCAAAACATGTCCAAGCTCCGGTATTGTCTCCCTTAAAGTGTCTTTCAATTTATGTGCAAGATCATGTCCTTCTTTTACTGAAATCTTTGAATCCACTGTAGCATGCAAATCAACGTGATATTGCATCCCTGCTTTTCTAATAAAGCATTTTTCAGTATCTAAAATACCATCGACTTTTATAGAAACGACTCTTATTTGAGCAATTAAATCATCATGTAAATTCTCATCCATAATTTCGCCTAAAGCGGGTCGAAAAATTTTGTAACTATTATATAATATGAATCCAGATGCAAAAAGTGCTGCCCAATCATCAGCTGCTTCATAACCATCACCTAAAAAAAGAGCGATTGAAATACCAATAAATGCAGCTACAGAAGTGATCGCATCGCTACGATGATGCCAAGCGTCTGCTTTTAACGATGAACTATTTGTTTCTAAACTTCTCTTCATCACCACTCGATACGAATATTCTTTCCATATAATAATGGCGCCTAAAACAATTAAAGTCCAAGGTTTAGGGAGCTGATGTGGAGTTTGAATATTAATAATACTTTCATAAGCAATTATCGTCGCAGACGTAATTAGAAAACCCACTACTAGAAAAGTAATTAATGGCTCTGCCCTACCGTGACCATAAGGATGATTTTCATCGGCAGGTCTGTTCGAATATTTAATACCAAACAGAACTAGAAATGAAGCAAAAATATCAGTAGTAGATTCTATTGCATCTGCAATCAGAGCATAAGAATTTCCAAAAAAACCAGCTAAGCCTTTTACAATAGCCATACACGTATTTCCGATAATACTAAAATAAGTTGCTCGTATTGCTGTTTTTTCGATTGACATTCTATCTTTTATAAATTACATTAAAAATAAAATCGTTTAAGTAAACCTAATTGAATTTAAAATCCTGTGTGGTTCACTTAAACGATATTTTTTATTGAAGAGCGTATTTACTCCCTTACTATTTTGGCTCCGATAGCTCTCAATCGTTCGTCTATAGCTTCGTAACCTCTATCAATTTGCTCAATATTTTGAATTGTACTTGTTCCTTTTGCAGAAAGCGCAGCGATCAATAAAGAAATTCCAGCACGAATATCAGGAGATGACATTGTTGTAGCTTTAAGTTGTGATTTAAAATCATGCCCCATAACAACAGCACGATGCGGATCACATAACATGATCTTCGCGCCCATATCAATCAGTTTGTCAACAAAAAACAATCTGCTTTCAAACATTTTTTGGTGAATTAAAACATCACCTTTTGCTTGAGTTGCAACTACAAGAACGATACTTAATAAATCTGGAGTAAATCCAGGCCAAGGTGCATCAGAAATTGTAAGTATAGAACCATCAATATCAGTTTTTACTTCATATCCATCCACGTGAGCAGGAATATAAATATCGTCTCCTCGACGTTCTAAAGTGATTCCAAGTTTTCTAAAAGTATTAGGTATTAGTCCTAAATTATCCCAACTAACATTTTTAATGGTAATTTCAGATTTTGTCATAGCAGCTAGACCTATCCAACTTCCTATTTCAATCATATCAGGAAGAATTCGATGTTCGCACCCGCCTAAAGTTGTAACTCCTTCAATCGTTAATAAGTTAGAACCAACTCCTGAGATTTTAGCGCCCATAGAGTTTAGCATTTTACACAACTGTTGCAAATATGGTTCGCAAGCAGCATTGTAAACAGTTGTTATACCCTTAGCTAAAACAGCAGCCATAACAATATTAGCAGTACCCGTAACTGACGCTTCGTCAAGTAACATGTCAGCACCAATTAAACCCTCAGTTGCTTCAACACCGTAAAAATGATCTTCTCTATTGTAACGAAATTTAGCTCCAAGGTTTATAAAACCTTCAAAATGCGTATCTAATCTTCTTCGGCCAATTTTATCTCCACCTGGTTTTGGGATATATCCTTTTCCAAAGCGAGCTAATAATGGACCAACAATCATGATCGAACCCCGTAATGAACCACCTTCTTTCTTAAAAGCTTCGGTTTCTAAATAGTCAATATTTACTTCGTCCGCTTGAAAAGTGTACGATCCATGACCGTTTTTTTGAATTTTTACACCCAAATTTCCAAGAAGCGTGATTAGTTTATTAATATCAATAATATCAGGAATATTGTTGATAATCACTTTTTCAGGTGTTAAAAGAACAGCACACAAAATTTGTAATGCTTCGTTTTTAGCTCCTTGTGGCGTGATTTCACCTTTAAGACTAATGCCTCCTTCTATTTTAAAAATTCCCATCTTCTATTTATATTATTGGTTATTATTTATGATTAAATTGCTTGTACTATGAGCAACATCCTTAAAAAATAACTGTTTTACAAAGGTTTTCTATTTTGATTTTTATGCGCTGGATTTGGCTTTCCGCTTTTTGGATTCTTATTGCTAAGAATTTTTGGTTGGCCTATCGGTAGAATTTTATTCGAAACTCGTTTATTCGTTCTTAGTAAATCGGTAGTATTTAATAACTCCTCTTCACTTTGAAGCAAATTTAATTTACCATCTGAAAGTTCATATAAATGTTCAAAAATGACATCATCCTTAACGGTGTCTTTATTCCAACTCAAATATGATTTCTTCATGTGATTAGCAATTACTTTTACTAATGCACTTTTCATATCGCCATCTTCCCATTTATTTGCCACATCAATCATGTATTTTATGTTGTTACCATAAAACCTGTATTTTGGGAAATTTTGCGGGTAAGGAAGCACGTCAGGTTTTAACTGTAATACTTCACGAGAGGGAATTGGATAAGGAGAATCAGCTACCAATTTAAAATCAGACATAACAAAAAGCTGATCCCATAATTTGTGCTGAAAATCTAGAACATCGCGTAAATGAGGGTTCAAACTTCCCATAACTTGAATAATGTATTTTGCAGCTTTATTGCGCTCTACATCATCTTCAATTTTTGTTGCTTGATCTATTAGTTTTTGTAAATGACGGCCATATTCAGGAATAATTAAATGAGATCGCTCTGCATTGTATTCCAAATGATGCACCACATCGTTTGAATTTTCTTTAATATATTTTGAATTCATATTTGAATTTATATTTTTAAATTTATCCGACAATTAACCTCTTAATTTAGAATCATTTCAGCTTGTCATTTAAAATTATATTTTTTATTTAAAGAGAAACAATACCTTCAATTGTAGAAACTTCGAGGTATTTATCTACTATTTCTTGAGAATCTTTCATCGTAACATCGATGGATATGCTAGTGAATTTTCCGGTTTTAGATTTTCTAGTATTGATAACGGCTCCCATACAATCAAATGCAGCTTCAACACGCACTATATTATCGTCTACTGTAGGTACAATAAATTTAAACAAGTATATGCTTGGCCATGTATTACTCATATCCAACTCTACTTTTAATCTATCATAGAATTCTTTAGTCTTGTTATCCATTTTCTATCTTAAATAAGGGCAAATATACGGTTTCATTAGTAAATTATGATTGCTGAATTATGATTTTTTGCCTAATCGTATTTAAAAAGCAATCATTTTTTCAAATCCCAATAAGTTTAAGTAAATTTGCGCCTTATTTTTTAAAGGTGCAAACAAAAATCATAGTTATCATTGGCGGTCCAGGAACAGGTAAAACGACTATCATCGATGGATTGGTCGCAAAAGGCCATTGTTGTTATCCAGAAATTTCGCGGGAAGTAACTTTAGAAGCAAAAAAGCAAGGAATAGAGCAATTGTTCCTTGAAAAACCTCTTTTATTTAGCGAACTATTGTTAGAAGGAAGAAAAAAACAATTCGAAAGTGCTACAAATGAGCCACATGAAGTAGTTTTCATTGATCGCGGAATTCCAGATGTTCTAGCATATATGCACTACATAGGCGATAGTTATCCATCTACTTTTGATAATGCATGCAAGGAACACAAGTACGCAAAAATATTTATTCTTCCACCCTGGGAGGAAATCTACATCAGTGATGATGCACGTTATGAAAACTTCGAGCAAGCGAAATTAATCAATTCTCATCTTATAGAAACGTATCATAATTACGGTTACGAATTGATAGAAGTTCCAAAAGATACTATGGATAACAGAATTCTATTTATATTAGAGGAAATTTCTAAATAAAATACCGATTTAGAATTTATTTTTTGGAGATGTTTTTCAATCTAATGAAACTTGTTAACTATGCCAGAAGCAGTTGCGCTACTCCAGAAATATTGGAAACACGACAAATTTAGATCCCTACAAAAAGAAATTATTACATCAGTTTTAGGCGGCCACGATACTTTTGCAGTAATGCCTACAGGTGGCGGTAAATCCGTTTGTTTTCAGATTCCAGCTTTAATGAAAGATGGTATTTGCTTAGTGATTTCGCCATTAGTAGCTCTAATGAAAGATCAAGTCGCTAATTTACAAAAACGAAATATCAAAGCTATTGCTCTGACCGGTGGCATTCGCTCTGAAGAAATGATAGATTTACTCGACAATTGCCAATTTGGCAATTATAAATTTCTCTATGTTTCACCTGAAAGACTGCAGTCTGATTGGATTTTAGAACGGATAAAAAACCTCCCAATTAATTTAATTACCATCGATGAGGCGCATTGTGTATCGCAATGGGGACATGATTTTCGCCCAGCCTATTTGAAAATTTCTGAATTAAAAAAACATTTTCCTACTACCCCTTTTTTGGCTTTGACCGCAACAGCAACGCCAAGAGTTAAAATAGATATTATCACTGAATTAGGATTGCATGAACCTCATGTTTTTGAGAAATCATTTGCAAGGGAAAATATCGCTTATATGGTTTTTGAAGTAGAAGATAAACTTTTTAGAATTGAACAAATTCTGAAAAAAAATCCGCAGCCTTCAATAATATATGTTCGAAATCGCAAATCCTGTCTAGAAATTTCTTCTCAATTAAATTCTTTAGGATTTAATGCTACTTATTATCATGGAGGACTTTCGTCCAAAGAAAAGGATAAAAATATGGAGGCGTGGATGGATGAAAAAGTCCAAGTTATTGTTGCTACAAATGCTTTTGGGATGGGGATTGATAAAGCCAATGTAAAAACTGTGATTCATATACAGCTTCCAGAAAACATGGAAAACTATTATCAAGAAGCTGGAAGAGCAGGTCGAAATGGCGAAAGAGCATTTGCGCTCTTGTTGACAAATCCATCAGATATTACACAAGCCGAAAATCAATTTATAAAAATTCTACCCGATAAAAAATTTCTAAATTTGATGTATGTCAAGTTGAATAATTATTTCCAAATCGCATATGGTGAAGGAATTAACGAGAAATTTAATTTTAATTTACATCGATTTTGTTTAAAATATGAGTTCCCAACGTTAAAAACGTATAACGCTTTACAATTTCTAGATCGGCAAGGTATTATCACGCTATCTCAAGAATTTTCAGAAAAGATAACACTACAGTTTCTCATTCCCTCTAAAGAAGTTATGCGTTACATGAGTTTAAATCACAACGATGAAGAAATTATTTTAGCAATACTAAGAACCTATCCTGGAATTTACGAGATGCAAACAGCCTTTAACTTGCAATTAATTTCTAAAAAATCTAGTCACAAGGAATCAGAAGTTTTAGCTGTTTTACATAAATTAAAAGAGAAAGAAATTATAGATTATCATTCGAAAAATAATGACGCTACAATACTATTTAATGAAGTACGCGAAGACGAACGGACAATAAGTCGGGTCTCTAAACATCTAGAGAATCAAAATCAGTTAAAAAAAGAACAGCTGAAAGCTGTGGTGAATTACGTAAGCGAAAAATCAATTTGTAAAAGCAGGCTGATTCTTAACTATTTTGGCGAGGAGACAAGCGTAGATTGTGGTATCTGCTCCTTTTGTATTACTAAAAAAATTAAAAAGAAAGACACTAAACTTCTTTCGAAAGAAATAATAAAGCTACTTCACGAAGATAATTTAAACTCAAGGGATATTCAAAATAAAACGAGAAGTAGTCCGGACGATGTTATCTTTGTGTTACAAGAATTATTAGAAAATGACATAATTTTGGTTAAACCAAATAATAAATATACTTTAAAATCATAATGGAAAAATTACGAATTGTTTTTATGGGAACACCTGAATTTGCTGTGGGAATCCTAGATACTATAATTAAGAATGATTATGAAATTGTAGGTGTCATCACGGCTGCAGATAAGCCAGCAGGGCGCGGACAAAAGATAAAATACTCAGCAGTAAAAGATTATGCACTAGCAAATAATCTTAATTTATTACAACCAGTAAATTTAAAAGATGAAGCTTTTTTATCAGAATTAAAGGCTCTCAATGCTAATTTACAAATTGTAGTCGCATTCAGAATGTTACCTAAAGTAGTTTGGGAAATGCCTACACTTGGAACTTTTAATCTACATGCTTCTTTATTACCAAATTATCGTGGTGCTGCGCCAATAAATTGGGCTCTTATAAATGGAGAAACAAAAACTGGTGTCACTACGTTTTTTATAGATGATAAAATTGATACGGGTGCGATGATCTTGAGTTCGCAGATTGCAATTGATGAAAATGAAAATGCAGGACACTTACACGATCGCTTAATGAATTTGGGTAGTGAAACCGTTATTGAGACCTTAAGAATGATTGAAAAAGGAAACGTAACCACCATTATTCAAAAAGATGATTCCCATATAAAAACGGCATACAAACTCAATAAGGATAATTGCAAAATTGACTGGAATAAATCAGGTGTAGAGATACATAATTTGATTAGAGGCCTAAGTCCGTATCCTGCAGCATGGAGCTTCTTTACAGATAAAACAGAAGAATGGAATGTGAAAATTTATGAGTCAAAGATGATTACTAAATCTCACGATTATAAAACCGGTAGCTTAATTTGCACAAAAAAGGAAATAAAAGTTGCTGTAAAGGATGGATTTATACAAATATTTCAGCTACAATTTCCAGGAAAGAAAAAAATGAGCACAGCCGAATTACTAAATGGAATTAAATTTTCAGAGGAAGCTAATGTGCATTAACATCAACAAATGCGGGGGTAATGGGAACCAAAGGTTAAAAAATTAATCATTTATCAACAAAAAAATTAAGTTATCAACAAAATAAATTAAATTAACATAAAACACTTGCAAGGAACGTATTTCCTACTAAATTTGTGTATTAACAATTTGTATAACCAACAATTAATAACTATTTATTATGAACAAATCAGAATTAATCGATGCTATCGCTGCTGATGCAGGAATTACAAAAGCTGCAGCAAAATTAGCTTTAGAGTCATTTTTAGGAAACGTAGGAGAGACTTTGAAAAAAGGTGGAAGAGTATCTTTAGTAGGTTTCGGATCTTGGTCTGTTTCTGCTAGAGCTGCTAGAGATGGTAGAAATCCTCAAACAGGTAAAACTATCCAAATCGCTGCTAAAAATGTAGTGAAATTTAAAGCAGGTGCTGAATTAGAAGGTGCAGTAAACTAATTCTATTCTCTTGTATATAATCAAAACCTTCCAACTGGAAGGTTTTTTTGTACATTTTATCGATTTTATTTGGCAGTATTATAATAAAAAACTTAAATTTATTAAAAAATCCAGTCTAATGATTAAAGATAAATTAAAAAAAGGATATTTGCTTATAGCAGAGCCCACTATAATAGGGGATTTAGCATTTAACAGATCCGTAATTTTATTAGCGGACTATAATGAAGAAGGTTCTGTAGGTTTTATTATAAATAAACCTTTAAAGTACACCATTCAGGATTTAATTCCAGAAATCCACGCCCGATTTAAAATATACAATGGTGGTCCTGTGGAACAGGATAACTTGTACTTTATTCACAACATTCCAGATTTAATTCCCAATAGTATTGAAATATCTAATGGTATTTACTGGGGAGGTGATTTTGAATCTACTAAAGACCTGATCAATAAAGGAGAAATTAGCAATGATAATATCCGCTTCTTTTTAGGATATACTGGTTGGGAGGAAAAACAATTAGAGAGCGAAATGGAAAGTCACTCTTGGATCATTAATTCTAATAGCTACGAAAATAAAATAATTGGTAAATCAGCAACTCATTTTTGGAAAGATCAAATTAAAGAACTTGGCGGCGATTACTTAATTTGGTTAAACGCACCCGAAAATCCTTATTTAAATTAAATAGTTCCAATCATTTCATTTAGTTTTTCTAAAATTTCAGCCGATCTAGTCGTTGAAAAACTCTTTTTACGATACTGAGTAATTGGTTGTATTCCTTTAATTACATTCGTAATAAATAATTCATCAGCTTTTTGAAGATCAAATGGAGAAATAACTTCTTCAATCACTTCCAAGTTTGCTATTTTATTTGCTAAACTAAGAATTTGCTTTCTCATTACACCATTTAAACAACCCTCTGAAACTGGTGGCGTAATCAATTTATCACCCAATACCATAAAGAGGTTACCTTGTAAAGCTTCGACAACGTTCTTACTGTCGTTTAATAATATGCAGTTGTCAAGACCATTCTCGTCGGCAAATATACTTCCAGTAATATTTATTATTTTATTAGTAGTTTTTATAGAAGAAAGTAGCTGCTTAGTAATGTAAAAATCTTTGTATAAATCCACTTCGTAATTGGTTTTGTCAAAAGAGTACAACTGCTTTTCTAAACCAACAGCGCTAATTATGAAAGACACGGTATTAATTTTGGGTAAGTAATAACCGCCGTCATTTCTATATACTGTTATACGCGCACGAGAAGAATGCGCTATCGAATTTTCATTTACAGTTGAAAGTATTTGCTCTTCAAGATATTCCATGGTAAAATTCATTGGAATCTCCATACGAACAACTCTCATCGAAGACATTAATCTAAAGTAATGATCTTCCAAGAAAAGTACTTTATTATTTAATACTTTAACAGTTTCAAAAACTCCATCACCATATAAAAAAGCACGATTTTGAGTAAGTATATTAGCGTCCTCAGACACGATAGTTCCATTAAAATTGATCATAAAAAAGCCCTAAATAAAATTTAGGGCAAATATATGTTATAAAATATGATTTTACTAAACAGAACCTATTAGATGTTTCAAATCAGAGATTTGATTTTCCCATAATAAAGTTGCTTCGTCTACTTCATCTTTTTCAGCAAAGTCCACTACCATTAAGGAAACGTCTTTAGTAAGTTCATCAACTAAAATGTGTAGTTCAAAAAAGTATTCAGTATCTTTTCCTTTATCATCAACCCATTTGAATTTCACTTTTTCGCCCGTTTTTTTAGAAGCAAGTCTTGCCTTCTCTTCTGAGTCATCCCAAATAAAAGTAAAGAACTCACCACGAGAATTAACATTGTCGGCAAACCATTCAGACAAACCTGATGGAGTCGATATATATTGATACAATAATTGAGGCGAAGAATTTATAGGAAACTCGATTTCGTAACGTACTTTCTGATCCATGAGCTGCATTTAATTTTTCCGAAATATATAGAATATAACTACAAAAAGAAAGCATTTACAAAAATATTTTTTTTCTTTAAAATATGTTTGCAATCTTTAATATAATTTATATATTTGCACCCGCATTCAAGGCCAACAAACCTTGAGTATTTGGCGAGGTAGCTCAGTCGGTTAGAGCGCAGGATTCATAACCCTGAGGTCCCGAGTTCAAATCTCGGTCTCGCTACTAGATTAAAATCAATAGGCAAGCGGCTTCGTGTACACGAAGCCGCTTTTTTTATGGAATCAATTTCACTACTTTTACGTGCCGTACACGTTTCCGTACACGATTTGCCTATGAAACTTAACTATAACACACCAAAATTTTACACTGGAGGAATTGATATTTCACAATGGAATAGACTCTCCAAAACCGAACAAAAAGAGGCACTTTCTAAAGAATGGTATCTTTATTATTCTTTTAGAAATCCTGATACCAAAAAATTAGTTCGACGAAACAATATAAAAGCAGGTGTCAATTTATTAAAGACAAAAGAAGAACGATTAGAATGTTTAGAAATTCTAAAAATAAATCTTCTACACTTATTAAGAAAAGGGTTTGACCCAAGTAAAGAAAACACTGCTCTTATCAATGAAGTTTTAAACATTGATGAGACTGATGAACCAAAAGTTATTGTCTCTGCTATTGACATAGCTCCACAGATAATCCAAACTAAAACTGACGTTACTACCGTTCCTATCCTAAATGAAATGACTATTCGAGAAGCCTTTGACTTTGGATTAAAAATCAAAGCCAAAGTAATAAACAAAACTTCGTACAGTGGATTACAAGGAAGAATCAATCGGTTTTTAAATTGGATGGATTTAAACAATGGATCTACCTGCGGAATTTCAACATTAGACAAAAAAACTATTATCAATTACTTGAACTTAGTTTTAGAGAACACTAGTGCTCGAAATAGAAATAATACCCGTATTGATTTAAGTTCATTGGCTCAAGTATTAGTTGATAATGAAATCATAAAAGATAATATAGTTACAAGTATAAATACATTAAAATCCACCCCAGAAAGAAACAAAACCTACTCTATCAATCAAGAGATTGATTTATTAAAATATCTACGAGAAAACGACGAAATTCTACTCTTATTTATCCAATTCATATCGTATAACTTTTTAAGACCCGTTGAAGTTTGCAGGCTCAAAGTAGGTGATTTGGATTTAGAAGGAAAAAAACTATTCGTTAAAGCCAAAAATAAAGCAGTCAAAATTAAAATAATACCGCAAAAACTATTGGACTTATTACCCGATTTATCGAAAATGAACCCTACTGACTACTTATTTTGTCCAACTCAAATTGGAGGAGAATGGGATGCGGAAGAAAATAACAGAAGAGATCATTTCTCAAAACGTTTCAAAACTGTAAAAGATGAGTTTAAATTAGGAAAGGATTATGGGCTTTATAGTTTCAGACACACTTCAATAACAAACTTGTACAGAGAGTTAAACAAAACCTTAACCCCTTTTGAAACCAAAAGTACCTTGATGCAAATTACAGGACACCAAACAATGGAAGCTCTTGAAAAGTATCTTCGTGATATTGATGCTGCTTTACCTGATGATTATTCTCATTTATTGAAGTAACATTTAATATTTTTTACTTTTTTGTTTTAATTTTTATAACTTCTCATTTTTGAAGCGCTCTTATTTCATCATTAATCATACTTTTTACATCATGAGATTCAACTCTATATTCTTGCTACATTATATAATTCATTATCCATAAAAACTGAATCCTCATATTTTGTACGTTTCAACTTTTTTTGAATAAACAAATCCTTTTCTAAAGTTTTAATCTTTTCTAATCCTTTGTCAGAAACTATAACAAACCACCCTTCACCAACTTCTCCATCTTTACGAGGTGTCATCTCAATATTTCCATTTGACCAATAAATTGATTCTGCCATTAATTCATCTTGTGAATTTTTCCAAGCAAATAATTTTGTTGGTTCAGGAATCCATCCTAAATGCCTTGCTAAAACAGGATTAATAGCTATCCATCTTGATTTTATATCGAATTGATCAAATCTATGATCTCTAATTACAATAATAGAATTTCCTCCACCTACCAACTTATGGTAATTTATGCTTAATTGATGAAAAACAGTTTCAAAAATATAACTTTCTCCTTCATCTAATTCATCAGTGATGGCTATTTGACACATATATTCTTCCGATGGAGAACCCCAGTCTAAATTTGTAATTTGACTATATTCTCCAACGATTATAAAGTTCTCACAATAGTTCAGTAAAGACTCAGATAGTCTTAAAGATTCATTTATTCTACTTACCCATTCACTACCAACCCCACCATAATCCCTTTCTCTAATTGTTTGAATGAATTCAGGCTTTGCAAATTCAGAAAAAAATAAGACTGCATGATCATGGCTTTTAAAAACATTACGAATTCTATCATCTGTTATAGTTCCTGAATCAATTAATTCATTAGCCACATGCATTATAGCTCTCCTAGCAGTAATAGCTCTTGGTCTTTTAAATGAATATTTTAATGAAATCTCTTCTAAATGATTTCTAAGTTTTTTTTCATAGTCAAGAGCCCATTCCTCTTTATTACCTATTTCTTTCATAATAGAGTAAGCTCTATGAATGAGATTCGATTCTGCAATATTTGACTCCTCCGATAATACTTTTATTAAAAAATCATATGGACTTATCATATCTCTAGCATCATTAATATCAACTTTTGGAAAGGAGTAGGTAAACTCTTGGTTAAAATCCATATTTCTTAAGTCAGATATATGTAAAAAATATATGCTTGGCAATTTAATAATGGCTTTTGGAGTAGAAATGTTTTCTCCTAATTCAGTTAATATGTATTTTGAACTTTCTCTTAATTCATAATCAGCGGATAAAGATAATATTTGGATTTTAGATTTTAATTCAGAAATCTTTGGAGATTTTAACTCAAATAATGCTATTATAACATTCAAACACATATAATCATCCAAATTTTCATTTGTAATCTGAGCCAATGCATAATAATTACTTTGATTAATATACTTTGCTAATAAAAGTAGCGATTGTTCTTTAATTAAATTGACAGGACTCTTTGATAGATAAACCAAATAATCTATTAATGTTTCCATTATTGGTTGATTTATTGAAGCCAATGTAGGCAAGTCCTCAAAAGGTTTACTATTTGACATGAGCCTCTGTAAATAACCAAATATTTCAGACCAAAGCTCTTCTTCTATATAATTCTCCGTTAGCAAAGGAACTATATCTTCAAGATGTTCAATGTACATACTTGGATAATTCCCACTTATTATATCATGAGTAAAAATTTCAAAGGCTTTTTCGGATGAAAGTATTGGATTTATTTTTCTTAAAGCGGTAAAAGCTTTAATTCTAGTACCACCATCATAATATTTAACCCATCCCGACTCGCTCGACAATTCAATACTTTTATTGGCTAATTTTGTTGCAAGATCTTCATCCTTCATTCCAAAAGCTACTTCACTTAATTTAGCATAGAGATCTGATTCTTTTCTTCCAATTTTAGGTAGATTCGCAACCTTTTCTATTTGAGTTGAAGATAATGAGGGAGATATTTTATCTATAACATTTGACCAATTAAAAAATGAATTAGCTTGATCTTCATCTTGAACCATCTTCATAAAATCGTCAAAATTAGATATTTGTTCAAGTACTTCTGTTTCATCAATTCCAACATGATTTGTTTTTAAAATTAAAGTATTAGAAGAACTTGATGAACTGCCCTTTTCCTTTTTTACAGGTTTCTTAAAGCCTGAACAATAATCCGTTATTTTTAATCCTCTTAATAAAAAATAGTCTTCAATTTCAGAGAGTAAATAATATCTATTTTCTTCATATGCTCGAATATTAATAGCTGAAATAATACTTGGAACATACTTAACTAAAAAATCCTCTCCCATGATTTCGTCCCCTTTTATTAAAATAAGTTTTATCAATGAAGAATCGACAGACTCAGAGAGAAGTAAATACAAATCATTGTATAGTTGAATAATACTAATTAACTCTTCCTCAGTTGCGATTCGTTTTACAAAATATTTAATAAAAAGTGATAACGAATCATTAAAATCTATTAGGTTGTGATCCAATTGCCAAATTGTTTGTTCAAGACCATCACTAAAATTATGTTCATATGCAACTTCTAATAATTCCTCAGAAGCATCCCAATAAGCTCTTCCTTCGGTAGTTTCTTTTATATGATTCAAATGAGACAAAAACCATTTTATTCTTGTTGGCGCATTTAAGGAATCTTTTATGTTAATTTTTCTTAACCAACCAATCCATGAACTAAATTGATAATCTTTTCTATAGCCTATACCTATAGATTCTTGAATAGCTTGTTTAAGCCATTTTTCACCTTCCTCAAACTTACCTATACCAAGCCATACCTTTGAATGAGCTAAACATTCCGTTATACGACCATCTATATCACGATCTACTAACATGAATTCCTCTAAACCCCTTAACTGTATTATTGCTTTTTTAGTATTTAAACCATTATTTAAAAACGATTCAATTATTTTTCTTTTAGTAGTAGCATTCCAATAATTGGAATTTTCTAAAAACTCATCAAACAAATAATCTCCAAGTTTTTCTAAACTTTCATTATTTAATTTAGAAACTGCAAAAATCAATAAATCAAAATATTCTCCCTTGCACTGTGTAAGTTTATACCAATAATTATTTCGATGAGAAATCTCTTTATAGTAGAATCTGACAATAGGAAAAACTCTACTTTTTATATCTGTAGTTAAAGCATTTTGAAGAATCCCATCGTTTAAAATTTGAGTTGTAAGACACAACATTCTTTCAAACTCAACAAGAACCTCTTGATCAGTACCTTTATCAACAGAGGGAATTGCTGAAGTTATAGAAATTCCTTTATCGCATAAATTAAGTAACTTGTTAAGTTTTATTAATGGAGTAAAAGCATCTAATGAATCGTTATATCCTAGTTCGTCTTTAAATACACTCGACGGTTGTTTAATATCTTTAATCCAACTATATGTTTCATTAACATCTCTAGTAACTTTATAAATTAAATCTGCAATATATATTTTCCCAACTGGATTGGTCTTTTGTTTTGTAAAATACTTTGTTAATAATGATAAGTACTCATTTGCATGAATACTATCCTTTAAATCAATACATTGTTCAATACCAAACCGAACAAGTTCAAATAAAGTTTTTTTTCCCTTTGAAGAGTTGGCATCTATTTTTTCAATAACCTGATTAAAATCATCCCATTTATTTTGATCAATTAAGCTATATCCAAGATTAGAAAGTAACCTTAAAAATAAATCAGCTTTCTTTTTCTCAAATGTGTTTCCCTTTATTTTATCCGAAAAGTTAATATTCTCAATTATTGAAAAGATTTTCTCTATTTTTTCAAAATATGAGGATGTATAAACCCATTCTTCTAAGGAGTCTCTTATTTGTTCATAGCCATGAGAATCTGAAATGCTAATACCATAATCTGAAATAATTTCTGGATATGCTAAATTAAATAATATTGCTCCCTCAGATTTGTATCCAAATTCAATAAATAAACGAGATGCTTTGAAAGCATATGATTCACTGCAATGGAGAATATTACCCGTTCTAAGATAATCTCGTGCTAATTCAAATTTACCAAGAATTAAAAGTTCTTCAGTAAATAAAGCAGGATCAACATTGAATAATCTTCTTTCAATCTCCGACAATGAAAATAGATATTTTATGAGAGTATTAATACTCTTTGTCTGTCTGGCTATTTCAATTCCTAATTTTGCATCTTGTTTTATATCCTCTACAGGTCTAAAATCTAATAATTGAGCTGTAAAGCTATTAGGTGTAACTTTTGAAATAAACTTGTCAAATTGTCTAGCTTGAAAAAGGTGATAATTTTGTTTCCATGATTTCTCTATCTTTGATTTCATATAATAATCTACAAGTTGATTGTGATAACTCAGATTTGTGGTTAAATCAAATTCATCTGTCAAATAGTCTAATGAAGTATTATAAAGAAGGAATTGTTTAAATGAATTATGAAAAAAAGACAAAGTTTTTTCTGTTTCATTAAAGAGAATTCTTGCCTTTTCTTTGAATGACTTTAAAACATTACGATCAAATCCCCACTCCTGAATAAAACAAAGGTTAATCGAACCATTAATTCTTGCTATCAATCCTAGTAAATGAATTAAGTTATCTTCATCTTGGATAGGTTTCCATATTTTTTTGTAATAATTATCAATATCTCCATCAATTACTTGAAAAGATTCGATTGTATCGTCAATAAACTCTGAGTCATTGATTTTTTCAATTAAGTATGATAAGTAAAGAGGATGTCCTTGCGATTTTTCAAATATTTGCAACTTTTGTGAATGACTAAGTTGAACCGAAGAATCTAGAGTGTTAATATATTGATAAACCTCTTCCTTTTTGAGCGAATCTATTTGAATCGTCCTGTTTCCATTCTTAAATTCAGCTTTTATTTCTTGTCGAATATCTTCAAGTTCGTAAGATTGACTACCTAAAATGATGAATACACCCTCTGGTAGTGAAGAAGGTAAAGGTAGTTCTCGCAAAAAACTATTCGTTGTTGACTTGTACTCTCTAGGTACATGATCTAATCCATCAATTATTATGATCGTCGGTTGACCATTTGTTATATAGTCCTGTCCAATTGCTCCCAATTGCTCATTGAATACTTCTTTTAAAAAAATTAAATCTTTATATGGAAGTATGTTTTTCTTATATATCCCTGCTTCTTTTAATTGAAAAACTAAATCAAAGAAGAGATGAGTAGCATTTCCTCTTTCGTAAAAATTTAAATAAGATGATGGATTAACGAAATCAAAAGCGTAGTATTTTACTATACGCATTTTTAAACTTTTTGACCATTGATTCAATAAGGTAGATTTACCAGAACCAGGACCACCTTGTAAAAATAGATATCCTTTTTTATGTTCACCTAACTTTGAATTCAACAAATTAATTGTCGATTGAATTGGTTGATATCTCTGTCTATCAACTATTAATTCATGATTAAAAGTAGTCTTAAATCTATCAGACCAACCCAACTCTTTAATTATTTCTTGACGATTAAATTCAACAATTCTTTCAGGACTCGCCACTTTTTCAATAATAAATCGACTTATCTGTTGAAGATCTTCGTCTTCTTTAGAATATCTAATATTACCTACACTAAAATACTTTTGTTTATAATCTGGCTGAAAGTCAAAACAAAGAATAAACTCTTCAAATTCGCATTCATTAAGATTTGAAATATTCTTGAGTTCTTCAATAATCGGTTTCCATTTGTCATCAATGAATTGATTCGATTTTATTTTTAGCCATACTTCAGAGATAAAATCTTCAAATGAGCCAATTTTATCCCTTCCATTTTTCAAACTGTCATGTGCTGAAGTAGCTTTGTTTGTAATTAAATGAGGGATTATTTTTTTACTAGGATTAACATTCTTTAATTTTTTCCAACTAGAACAGATAAGTGGCAATAAATCAATAAAATTTGCATAAGATATGTTTGCATCAGCAATAGTCCACTTTACTTGATAAGCATGAATTTCTGAATAGGTAGAATATTGAATATCATCTAATTTTTCAGCTTTAGGATCTGCAATTCTTATCCATTCAAGTTTTTGATTTACAAGATTCAAATATACAAACCAAGCGAACTCATCAAATTGAGGTAAATACCCACCCATAGCTGCTCTTTCTCCACTTGCTGATACTATTTCTTCATTCATTTATTTATTTTTTTAGGAATTCGACCTTGAATATTATACTCTGACTAAATTTCACTAACAACTCTATCATCTACCCAAACTCCTCTAATTTCTTTTTCCATCTCTCCCACAAAGGATTTTCTTTGGCCTGTAAGTCAAAGAACCTTTGAGTATGGTTGTAGTGTACCAAATGGCATAGTTCATGGATAATTACATACTCTATGCAACCTTTTGGAGTTTTGATTAATTCAGGGTTTAAAATAATCTTTCCTTCTGGTGTACAACTGCCCCAACGGGTTTTCATTTCTTGAATATAGATTCCAGTGGGTTCTACATTGTATTTTTTAAACTTCTCAATAATGGGTTCTGCAATAGCTTGAAATTTTTCTTTAGCTTTTATGCGATACCAATCATTTAGCAACTCTTTAGCTTTGTTTTTATTTTTGGTATTGATTTGAATGTAGCGTCCTTTGTAATGAACCTCATTCTTTTTGTCTTCGATAATTTCAATACGGTACTGCTTTCCTAAATAAAAATGAGATTCACCAGTAACATATTTTTTGTCCTTGGGTTTTGGGTGAAAAGTCAAAAAGAAGTTGAGCTGCTTGATAATCCAAGGCGCACGCTTTCTTACTTTGGTTTCTATTAATTCCAAAGAAGCTTCTTCAGGCGCTTTTACCACAATTCCCATATCAGGATTGACTGTAATACCTAATGTCTTACGTTTTGTATACAAAATTGTATACACTATTTCCTTAGAACCGAAATGGATTGAATACAACATGATTATTTGTAAATTAACTTAGCAATTTCAATACATTTCTCTGCCATTTCATCGGCTTCTTCTATTGATATATGCAATTCATCGATTAAATATTCCCCAATATAGAACGTCATTTTTCTAATAATATCAGGTTTTGTGGTCCAATCTACAATTAAATATTGTTTTATGATCTGATCTACTTCCATTGCAAACGGAATAGTATAATCATTTGAAATAAAACTATTCGTTTTCGCTAATCGATAAAATGGAATCACTTTTTCGTGCTGCATAATAGCTTCTGGAATATCATCTGATTTTTTACTAATCGCTTGTTCTCTTAATTCTTTCAATCTATTAATGGCCACAACGTCAGAAATACGCATAGCTCTTAAATCAGATATTGTTTCTCGAATTAACTCTGATAATTTTTTATAAAAAACTGGATCTTCATCCATTCTTTCCGAAATATGCTTTGCTGTTCTACTGGCAATAGTTTCTGCTTTAGCACGTGTACCAACAACCTTTTCTAGTTCCTTTTCGAATGCTTTTGCATCCAAAATAGAAACTTGCTCTGTTAAGCGGATTACCTCTTCTGTTGTTACATGTTGATCTAACAGTTTTTGTAATTGCTTTTCGTATTTCTTAAAATCGATTTTATCCGAATAGGTATTTATAATCGAAATTCTCAATTGCGCATAAAACTTAAAATGAGTTTTATATAGCTCTTTTGTTTTGTCAGGAGTATTGTTTTCAAAATCAATAGAAGAAAAAGCCAATTTCAAAATCTTGGCAAAGTCCAAAAACTTCTGATAAAACTCTACTCGAATCGCTTCATCTGTTAGCAACGCCGCATAACTACTGATGTCCCATTTATTTGAAACTTGCTTAAAAATAGCATTCAAATCTGAATGCAATTGAGGTAATTTTGCAATCTCTGTTTTAATGTCGGTAAAAGTCCCCGCTAAATCATCATCGTCAAATTCATTGAAATCAGAATACGCATTCATAGCTTCGTCTAGCTCGCCAATAATTCCTTCGTAATCTACAATAAAACCATATTCTTTACCCTTAGCCACGCGGTTTACTCTTGCAATAGCTTGCAATAAAGTGTGGTCGCGCAATTTTCGACAAACGTACATCACCACTACCCTTGGTTCATCAAAACCAGTTAACAACTTATCAATTACAATCAACAATTCTGGATAATCTGTTTTTTTAAACTGCCTGATTAAGGATTTATCAAAATCTTTTCCATGTTTGACTTCCATTTGTCGCCAAAAAGCAACTACTTCATTTGTAGGTTCTCCATGAATATCGTCATTACCCTCGCGACTATCTGGTGCAGACATAATGACTTCACTTGTTATTTTGCCAATTAAATCAAACGCCTTTTTGTATTTAACTGCTGTAGCCTTATCTGGCGTTACCACCATTCCTTTAAAGCCACTTCGTTCCCCTGTTTTGTCTAACCCCCAGTTTTGAGTATAATGATCTGAAATATCTCTTGCAATTTCGTCAATGCGTTGTTCCGTTTTTGAAATCAAATTGGCTCTACTGAATTTCTTTTTCAAATCGACTTTTTCATATTCGCTCAAAGGTTCAGAAACATTATCAAAACCTCGGTCTAATGCTTTTTGATTGACATCTTGTACCGCATGACGACCTTCGTAAATAATAGGCACAATAGCACCATCTTCTACCGCTTGCAAAATAGTGTAAGCATCAATGATTCCGCCAAATTTTTGAGCGGTACTCTTTTCTTTTTTCATCAACGGAGTACCCGTAAAGGCTAAAAAACAAGCATTTGGCAACACCTTTTGCATCTTAACATTAAAGGTTCCGTATTGTGTTCTATGGCCTTCATCAATCAATACAAAAATGTTTTCACTCTCTAATGGAGTTGAACCCAATTGATTTACAGCAGCTTCAAATTTATTGACAATTGTAGTTACTACGGCGTCACTTTTACTTTGCAATAGCTCTACTAATTGATTTCCTGTTTTGGCATTGTGTACAGGCACGTCAACACTCCTAAAAGTATCTGTAATCTGAGTATCTAAATCTACACGATCCGTAACTAATATAATTTTTGGATTCCTGATGGTTAGGTAAATCTTTCTAGCCAACATGGCCATTGTGAGTGATTTTCCACTTCCTTGGGTGTGCCACACTACTCCACCATTTCGTTTTCCTCCTTCTGTAATCTGAATTCTTTTGATGATTTTATTGATGGCAAAAAACTGTTGGTAACGTGCAATTTTCTTGCGTGTTCCGCCTTCAAACAATACAAAATCTTGGATTAAAGCCAACATTCGTTCAGGACGACAAAGAAAATACAAATAGCGGTCTTGTTCGCTAACGGATACTCGCTCCTTTTCTTTTAGTTCAATAATGCGCTTCTCCCAATCCTTTCTGTTTTGGAATAACTTTGCCTTTTGAGCAGTGTTCAACGGTTGATTTACTAAATCAGAAATTGTTTTTTCATTGGCATCGCTTTTCTCTTTCCATGAAGCCCAAAACTCTTCTTTGGTATCGGTAGTAGCATATTTGGCTTGCAAAGTAGAAATGCTTAATAACAGTTGACTGTAAATATACAAATGCCTGATGCCGTCTTCTTGTTGGTTTCTGATGTGTTGCGAAATCGCTTCGGTAATGGGTTCTTTTATATCTGGACGTTTGCACTCGATAATAGAAAGCGGAATACCATTGATGAACAAAACAATATCAGGACGATAATGATCTTTGCTTCCTGTACGCATGACACTGAACTCCTCCGTCACATGAAATACATTATTTTCTAAGTTTTTCCAGTCAATGTATTGCATGGTAAAACTCTTTTTGTCACCATCAATACTTTGCTCTAAAGCCTTACCCAGCGTAATCATTTCGTAGATTTTCTTACTAGCGGCAATATAGCCCTCGTTCATAGGAATGTCTTTGAGTGCCTGAATACCGTTTTCGATATTGGCATCACTAAATAAAGCCATTTTAGAAGAACTTACCTGAATACTATTGATTTCATGCAATTGCTTTCGTAAAATTGGTTCAAGTATCACCTGACCTGTTTTATTGCCACGAAGCTCGTCCGCTTCTTCTGGAGATAAATAAGTGTAACCCAATTTTTGCAATAATTGCAAGGCTGGGATTTGTGAACTATGGTCTTCTTTGAAGGATGGTGTACTCATATCTTACCTGTTTTCAACTCCGTCATGATCAAAATGAGGTGGAGTATTTTTAAAAATTGAAGTGTCTTGACCAAAAACTCGTGTCTTTTGAAAATTCCTTAGCTTATTAATATCTATTTTACCTAAAAGGATAACATTGTTCTCACCTCCCTTTAACTTTAAAATATCTTTAGATTCTGTCTTTTTGGGAGCCGTAATTCTTGAGT
The DNA here is from genome assembly GCF_039123485.1 of Flavobacterium sp. PL12. Taxonomy (NCBI): domain Bacteria; kingdom Pseudomonadati; phylum Bacteroidota; class Flavobacteriia; order Flavobacteriales; family Flavobacteriaceae; genus Flavobacterium; species Flavobacterium sp. PL12. Next base: position 76,123 of record NZ_JBANDI010000004.1, on the reverse strand, counting down.
CACCAAAGTCAGAATTATTAACTTGAACGAAATAACAATGTATATCTCTGGAAACCGTTTCTACTATATTTGAAAAATAATTTACATCCGCATTATATTCAGAAGCAAATAATAAATCAACCTTAGATTTAAACAATGACCTATGATTAATATCCGCTAATTCATAACAATTATAATTTGCGAAATTTACTCCTTTCCAAACAAATAAATTATACAGTGAAACTTTTGGCATAGGAACTACAAATCCCTTCTTTAAAATTAATTTAGTTTCTTCAGGAGAATAATGGTTTTTTAATCTGAAATTAACAACGACATCTTTTATTCCATTTTGTTCAAATGGCAAACACGTTACTAGTAGATTATAACAAATATTATTCATTCGAATATGTTCTAAACCAACAATAATTAAACGTTGTTTTCTTCGAGATTCATCTGCAATCATATGTATCCATCTATGAGGGACACTGACTTCTGGAAGTATCAATGCATCCGCTTTAACCTTTTCAGCATCATTCAAAATATCGATCAATTCCTTTCTTCTTACTTTTGATGTGTCTGGAATTTTGAAAAGTGAATTACTAATATTACCAATACTGACCTTTACATTTGCAACCGCAATTCTAAAATCGTCTTCTAACTTTCCTGAATATGGGATAATCAATTTATTATAACCTAATTTATAATCACAACTTTCACTTCCCTTTTCTACAGAAAAATAATTACCTTTTAAATTATCTCTATGCATATCCACAGAGTTCATTTGCCCGTAAATATGCATATTTCTGATCTCATAATTTACTTTAAAAAAATCATTAAAACTTTCATCATAAATTGGCTGATTGAAATCCTTTTGAAAAGCATCAACTTCTATAAAATTTGAGTCTTTATTCGCTACTTTTGAAATAAGTTCCTTTAAATATTTATTAATATTGAACTCATAAAAATAAATGAATCTAGGTGCGTACTTTAGTTTATGTTCATCAAATTCAAAATAATCATAGGGCAGTATATCCAGAGACATCAAATAATTATAATTTATGAAATTTATTTTATCCTTTCCAGAAATTTTCAAGTAATTCAGCAAGGGCACAACAACAAAACTATTTCGAAGTAAATTTGAATATATATATTTCCTCTTCAAACTCTCTACATTATAATAGTCATTAGACAACCATGGAAAATTGTAATTTAAACATTTACTTTTCCACCAATCAGCATCGATAAAGCCTGAATTTAGCGACAACGACATTGCGCAACAATTCATTAAGTATTTACCTAAATATTCTTTAGTTTTAACTATCGTAGCTGCATTAAGATTTCCATTCCCTTGCCCTATCTTATCTATTGTTGTAATCGTCTCTTTATAAAATTGCCAAAATGCGTCCTTATCATTTGTAATCACAAAATAAGTCAAAACCTTTTCCCAAATAGATGAAAACTCTAGATTTACAATTCCTTTAAAAAAAGTTAAAATTTGTTCTGTAGTTTTTTCATCTTTTGAGTTTTCAGAAAGTAAACTAACTTTTATTTTTTTTGCGAGAAATATGGATGCACCATATTTACTTTGTTTAATGTCAATTACACTCCTAAGTTTATTAATTGTATCCGAATAGGTTAACTCATAAACACTTTCATCAAAATCATCACTGATACTATCCTCATTCGGCAAAAACCAAAAAGCACTACTGTTTTGTTCAATTTTCTTTTTGAACATATCCAAAACAGCACGAGACTCTTTACTTTCAAAGGAATATATCGCAATTTTTTCTTTTTGAATTTCAATCTGGTTCTTATCACAAAAACTATATATCAAATCAATTTTTCCCTTGTCGCTATTTCTTTGTTCAATATTTGAATTAAAAATTTTTCTTTGGACAAAAAATTTATCCATAAAAGATTCTAAAGAAGATTTAAATTTATTAGAATCAAAACCCTTAGGTATTTTAGTATTTGACAAAACGATTTGAATGTCATCAACATATCTACCGTAGTAAGCAGGTGATAATTCTGATTTTATTTTTGAATCAAAATCTTTTAAATACCAGTTGGCCAAAATCCCTGAGGACAACAAACCAATAGGTAAAACAGATTTTGATTTTTCTTTATTTGGAAATACTTTAGAATATTGATCATTGATTTGAAAAAGTAGTGGAGTTAACAAAACAGCATCAGAATTAAGTCTATCTCTAATTGTTCTTTCTAATTTTTCTCTTAAATCATAACCAAAAACAATATTATAATAATATTCCTTGATATCAAGTGAAATTATTACCACATCAGTATCATCCTCTAGAATTCTTTTTGCCAAATCAATACCTCGATCTCTCCATCGCTGATACTGATCAAAATATGGTTTAAACAATCTTAACCCATCAACCACTTTTCCCTTTTCAGAATCTAATTCTAAAAAATACGCATAATTATCTCTGCAATAATCTGTATGTAAGGTATAACCTTCCTCCAATATCCATAAAATGGATATTATATGTAATTCTATTTCACCTTTAAAAAAATAATTTACTTTATGCAGGTCATAACTATCACATGTGAAATTATTACTGATAATCAAATCATCAGTACTTTTAGGTCTATCAAACTTCTTAGGCGCTACATCATATCCAATTGTTTTTAATAAATCTGAAAAGTAATTTGGTAGACTTAAAGGCATATTAAGATAAATCACCAAAGTATCAAGTCTTTTATCAAAATCTTCACCCGCTTCAAATTCTGCTAATTGTTGCCTCAATAACAGCGAAAAATTATCATAATAGACATAACTCTTCAATTTTCTATATGCCGAATCCACATATTCTCTACTAAACCTCATAATTATATTATTTTTTAAAGTTCTTGCAAAATCTGCAAAGCTAATATTTAAAATAGCCCCTATCTTTACACAGTTCAATCTACCAATCTAGGAGAACTGAATTTCAAAGCTCGTTACATCCCGAAATGTAACGAGCTTTGCGGTTTTAAAACTCCAACCTCTTTTTCCCTGTCAACAAAACTTGCATTAACCCTTTTTTCTGGTCTTTGAGTTGTTGCAATTTCTTTTTTAATAATTGTATTTCTTCATCTGCACATTGCAAAACCTTAGCAATGGCGGTTTGTTCTTCGATTGATGGATGTGGCAATTTTAATGTTGCAAAATCTTTAAAACTTATTTGTTTACCATCACGGATTCCGTAAATAATAGTATTCAATCTATTAATAAATGTTTCTGTTTTGAAATAGACTTTATAAAACACTTTTGATATTGGAATAATTTCTTTTAAAATCGTATAAGCAGGACTTACAATTCCTTCATATTCTGAATATTCTATACCTCCTTGAAAAGAACGCAAACTAATTACATAATCACCTATTTCAACTTTTTTATAGGAAACTAATGAATTTTCATCATATTTGATGTCAATATTATTGGAGCTTCTCGGCACAATTCCTCTTTCTTGTGAAGCAGATAATATTTCCAATTCTCCGTTATGAGTTTTATCAGTATTATTCCTGAATATCGCATCTGCTTTCTTTTCTACCCATTTCACTTTTTCAAAACCTTTCAACCTTACGTTACCTGTCAGCAGTCTATTGGCCAAGGCTTTTTTACGCAGTTCTTTTTGAGCAATCAATTGGGTTTGGGTTGCAATGGCTTTGTCCCAAGTAGAAAGACAATTGGCTATGGCGGTTTGTTCTTCTTTTGAAGGTAACAAAAACTTTATCTTATTTAAGTCTTTGCCATATATAGCAGCTACACTGGTAGTTCCCGTGGCTATTCCTCTTAACTGACTTAATAAATAATGAGAATTGAAAGCAAAATTCATAAAATTATTTGATCCAACATCTTCCACTCTAAAAATCATTCTCATCAAGTTAGAATTATAAAGTGAAAATGGTAATTCGTTTCTCCACATTGAAACTTTCCCAACAAGGTCTAAAGTATTTCTTGTATTGAATAATAAATCACCTTCTTTTAAAATATCATCTTCATTATATTTCTCGTTATCTGGTAAAAATTGAATTTTATTTAAATTCACAACACCTCTTCCGAGATTTCCCATTTTCATAACAGGAACACCTTCATTAGCTTCTGAATTTTCATAATTCCCACCTAATTTTCCTTCTTTCAAAATATCTTTAAACTTCTTCACTTCCCAATCTTCAGGAATCAAACCTACAGGAGAGTTTTTGTAATTGACTTTATGTTGTGTTGGTGTGTTCATCTATGCTCTTAAATTATTTTATTTTGACCCCTAACTGAAAACCTCCTGAACCAGCAAATAAATCTACTAATGATTTTGCACCAGTTGTTAAATGTTTTCATTTCTGCAAACAAATCTGCAAACAAAAATCATGTAACTTCCATAGTAACAGCCTTTGTTTGTTTGCAAAACTCATTAGGAATTGTATATCAAAGAATGAAAAACATAACAACTGCTGTTTGCTCTGTTTGAAAGTTTTTATTTTTGCAAAGAAACACGCAAAGAAGAAACAGGCTAAACCACTGTAAATCAACGAATTTTTCTTTGCAATCATGTTTTAATTTTATATGTTCTTTGATTGTGTTTTATCTCACGTGCAATTTCTAAATGTTCTTTTTCAATCATATCAGCAAAAAGTCTTGAAATATAGGACACATCAGAATCAGGCAAATTGAGTAATTTTCTTGCTGCTTCATTATCAATTTCGTCAGCAGTTTCAAGGTATCTTATGATTGCTTCAATCTGCCTTGCCTTTTCTTGTTTCTTTATTTTAGAATAACTTATTTTATCTTCGGTGGATGCTAATTTGTTTTTATGAATGATATATTTTACTCCAGATGTTTTTCCAGTAACTTCAATAAATTCTATTTCTTGCAATTCCGTTAATATCTTACGAAGTTGGTACTGATTTACAAAAGGGTTAGCTTCTAGTTGTTGAAAAGTTTGTTTCTTTTCAGTATATATTGCATTAATAACTAATAACTTTTCGAGATCAATATCCGAACCCGTAATTTGCTTGTACTCATAACTTAACTCAGCCAATTTTTCAGAGTATACATCAGCATCAATCCTAAAAATAATAGAATGTTCATTTTGAATAGATTTGGGTAATTTTTTTCCTTTAGATAATAATGCTGTAAAAATTTTATCAAATCCTGTACCTGCTTTTTCAGCGTAACTAACCTCCCGCATAACATCCATAATATTAGGATTTCGAGGATTTGTTTTTCTTAAAAAATTAGTTTCATCAATCCCTTGTGGAAAATGACCTGGACTTTCAAATTCAATATAATTCGGGTATTTCCTAATCTCAATAATTTGCTGTCTGCTATAATCACGATGAACAATTGCATTGATAAGCATTTCACGTAAAACTATTTCTGGATAGTCATCAATATAATCTCTGAATAACCCAAAATGAAATTCTTTGACTTTAATTTCTGATTTCAATTGGGCAAAACAAGCATCTGCGATCTCTATTAAATTTCCAGTATATTCAAATGGCTTATAACTTCCGTCTTCGTAATATCTTATATACTTTATTTGACTATATGGAATTTCTTTTAATGCTTTTTGATTTCCAATAAATAAAACTCCTGCAGTTGTAGGCAACGACACCCCTTTTTCCTCTTTAACAAGACCTAACGTTTCAGTAAATTCATTTGATGTGTTTTTTAAATAAGGGCTTTTAGGTTTCTCACTTTGAATTTTATTATAAAGAAATCGTGTTCTTGAAATATCCTGCCATCCAGGTATTGAATTTCCATGCTTGTCTTGTTCACTTGATTGAAAAGGCAAATCCCAAGTTTTCTGGTCATAAACAATTAATCCTTTCTCTGATTGAATTGTAGCAATCTCATAAGGCTCAATCGCTCGATTTCCATCATTACTTCTAATTAGATATTCCCCTTTAGAAGTTCTATGCATTTGTTGTGAAAAAGGGATTTCAAGAACGAGTATTTCACTCTCATTGATTTTAAGTTTATGCGAATGCAAAGTAATCGACGGAAAAATTCTGTCTTGAATTTGTCTAATTAATTCAAATATTTTAGCATCAGTAGCAAAAAAATCAGGATTAATTTCTTTAGTATCGTCAACAATTCCTATAAAAATAAATCCTCCTTTTTTATTTGCAAAAGCAACAACATCTTTAGCTTGTTCTTCATATTTAGACGCAAAATTCTTTATTGATCTTCCAAAAATAACTTTGTCATCAAGTTGCTGTTTGAAATCTAAAATATCACATTCCCCTTGCGCTAGAAGATTATAAAACCATTGAATACTATGTTTGGTGTACTTGTGCATAATTTTGAAATAGGATTGAAATTATTTTACTTCTGTTTTAAAATGTACGTAAAAACGTTGGGTTCTATAGCTGTTTTTTAAATATGTATACGAAATGGTCTTTTTGTATACCTATTATTTTGACATGAACACATAATACTAATTTCGTGTATACATTTGAAATCAATCTATTAATTCCTGTAAATAGTGATTCATTTGCAACTGTACTTCTTTCAATTCTTCTTCCAGTTTTCCAATTTCTTGTTGTACAGCATAAATATCAATCGCTTCCTCTTCCTCAAACGTATCTACATAACGAGGAATGTTCAAGTTATAGTCGTTTTCTATAATTGTATTTACTGTGGCTACAAAACTGTATTTATCTTCTGCAATTCCGCTTTTTAATTTTCCGTTATGGAAATCATCATAAGTCGCCACGATTTTGGCAATGTCGCTGTCTCGTAGTTTATTTTGATTTTTTCCGCTTTCAAAATGTTTGCTAGCATCTACAAATAATACATCAGTATTTTTTCCTTTGTCTTTATTGAAAACCAAAATAGCTGCAGGAATCCCTGTTCCAAAAAACAAATTGGCAGGCAAACCAATTACGGCTTCCAACAAATTATCTTCAATGGTTTTTTGGCGAATCTTCCCTTCGCTACTTCCTCTAAACAAAACCCCATGAGGCACTACTACACCGGCTTTTCCTGTTTCGTTCAAAGTCTCAATCATGTGACTAATAAAAGCCCAATCTCCTTTACTCTTTGAAGGCACACCACGCCAAAAACGATTATACACATCGCTTACTGCCATATCTGCACCCCATTTGTCTAATGAGAAAGGAGGATTGGCGACAACGGTATCAAATTTCATTAATTGATCGCCTTCTTTTAATTTTGGGTTTCTTATGGTATCACCCCAACGAATGGTAGCGTTATCAAAACCATGCAAAAACATATTCATAACCGCTAAAGCCCAAGTGCTGCCATTGACTTCTTGTCCATATAAAGAGAAGTTGTTCGTTCCTACCTCTCTTCCTGCTTTTATCAATAGTGAACCTGATCCACAAGTAGGATCACAAATCCGTGCCCCTACTTTAGACTTAGTCAACTTGGCCAACAAGGTAGAAACTTCACCAGGAGTAAAAAACTCTCCCGCTTTCTTTCCTGCATCGCCTGCAAAGTTGGCAATCAAATATTCGTAAGCGTTTCCAATTACATCTTCACGCTCCAAATGCGACGGACTTAGATCCAATTCGGCAAAATCCCCCAATAAATGTTTTAATCGGGTATTTTTATCTTTTACATCACCAAGGTTACTACTATTGAAATCGATGTTTCTAAAGATTCCGCTGCCATCCTCGCTGCTCAGTTTCTCGCGATTGGCTTCTTCCAAATCTGCTAAAGCAATATTGATTAATTCCCCAACATTGGCTTCGCTCCTGTGCTCATACAAATAATCAAAACTACAATGCTCAGGAACTTGAAAACGTTCCATTTTCAAAGCTCTGTCTGTTCTCGCTTCGTCGCCATTATACTTTTGTAAATAGTCATTTCGCTTTTCCTTATTTACATCACTAATGTATTTCAAAAACAACATAGTCAAAATGTAATCTTTGTATTGTGAAGGATCAATAATACCTCTAAAAGTATCACAGGCTTTCCATACGGTTTGGTTAATCTCTTTTTGATTTATTTTAGCACTCATGTTATTGTAATGATTTGTATGTTAGTTCGTTTAAATAATCTTTTTTCAGTTTTAAAATCCTGTCCTGTAAGAACTTTTCTTTTTTTTGTAAGAAATAAAGATCTAAGATAGTAGTTTGTTTGACAAAATGGGGAGTAGAAATATCAATATTCTGTAATGTTGCAATATTTACTGAAGGTATTGCAGTAGTTCCTGCATAAGTCCATAAAACATTCTGGATTTTCGGATGATTTAAGTACCAAGCTAAATACTCTGGTAAGACTTCACTTGTTGTAAGTTGCAGTACCAAAAAAGTTGTCGAAGCAACGGCAGGCGAATAGCTTCCATCATAAACGACTGCAAAAAATTCTTTACCCTTAGCAGCAAAAAGAATATCCCCTTTTTTCAAAAAGTGCTTTATTAATTTTGGCGTTCTGCTCAAAACTGGATTCAGATGTTTTACCCACTCCTTATTCAAATCAAAATCAGTTGATTGTATGTAATACACATCAGGATTAGTATCGCTTTTAGCAAATACTCCTGATTTCATTCTTACTATATCGGTTAGTTTCCTATTCATGGATTATTTTAGTACACCGTATACTTAATTATTTTTTGTAAAGTTAGTAAAAATTAATTAAGTTTGGCATAAGAAACAGGAGTATGTTTCGTACTAAACAAGATGATTTTAAAAGAATAGAGAATATGAAATATTTTTTTGGCATAGTAGATCGCAGCGAACTAGAAACAAAACTATTAGAAATAGAAAATAATCTACCAAAAGATTATATGAAATTCATTGAAGAGGATTTTTCAGAACATGAAATAATTATGGGTAACGAATATGATTTTGAATATCTATTAGCAGAAAAAGGCATTTTTAAAAAAATTATTAGTGACGAAAAAATACGAGAGCGACTAATAGAGCTAAATATTCCAGAATCGGAAATTGATTACGAAATTCATGACACTCACTTAGATATACCTTCTATTCTTTTACACGAAATATATGAACATATTTGCGATTTATATATTTCTAAATCAGAGCATCTCAAATTAGATTTTTTTGATAATTTCCAAGATATTATTTACGGAATGGATTTTACAGAAATGAAAAAAATTGCATTAATGGAATTTAAAAAAATATATCAGACGGTTAATCTAACAAATCCTACTAAATCATTTATTGTTAAAACAGCTCAAAACGAAAAATTTGTTTATACACCAACATATCTTCATAAATTAGCAATAGAAAAACAATCAATTATTAACAAAATAAATACATACAGCCTTTTACCGTACTTATATGGTGATATTTCTCTACAAAATGAATATCCTTATTACAATGAAGATTTAATTAACGACATTATATCCTTTCAAATAAAAGTCGATATTTTACTTGAACTTAATAATAGATTTAACTTCGAAATAGACATTTATTTTAATAATATGTTTGAATATTCATTAAAAGCCCATACCCAATTGGACAACTTTAAAAGTATTACTGCATATGTATTTACAATGGTGACGATTAAAAAATTTGACGAAATAAATAGATCAAATTTAGAAAGTCTTTTTAGTTTTTTAAAAATCAATAAATTATATATTGGAAAAACCGATAGTAAGTTCTTGAATCTCGTAAACATGACGTTTTATGAACAAGTTAAAGACTTAAAAAACCATGACCCACAAGAAGAGAATACACTACACGCAAAAAGAGTAACAAATCTGGAAAATGAATGGAAAATTTTCAATCAAAACTACTTTCCAGAAGGCTGATTTTTACAAAATCCATTTCTAGACATAAAATTTTCATTTTCAGACATAAAATTTTTATTTTCAGACATAAAATTAATTTGCTGATATTAAACAAGTTGCCTTCATTGCAATCAATTAATATTCAATAAATTTATTATGAATCAGACACAATTTTTTCAATCATTTGACAACCTCCAAGAAGAGGTAAAAGAACTCAAAGCACTTCAACAAAGAGTTCTACTACTATTAGAAAATTTTAGACTAATCTCCCCAGAAAAGTCCTCCGTATTAGAGGACTGGATTTCTGTAAAGGAAACTTGCACGCTATTAAGTTGTAGCGAGGTTACTTTGTGGAAAATCAGAAAAGAAGGTATAATTCCCTTTACAAGAATTAAACGAACCATTCGATTTAAGAGAATTGATGTACTTAATTATTTAAACCAAATAGGATAATTATGAAATCAGTATTATTAAACGTCCGTGTGCCTGAAAACCTTAGTGACAGGCTAAACGAGGAATCAATGGATTTAGGGGTGAATCTTTCTGAAATCCTTCGCACCATTATTGCCAATCATTTTGACGTAGAACTTCAAGAAGACGAAATTTATAATTCGAATAAATTCATCTACCTCCTTTCTTGGATTTTAGCAAAAAAAGGACAACCACAAGATCATAGCGAGAAAGAAACGCTAGTAGACCTAAAAAATATTGTATTGGAAGTGTTAAAAGATAATCAACTCCCTGAGCATCTTATAGAGGAATTTGAAAAACTATTATTTGATCTTCAAAGATTCATCGCAGCGTTTGGAACAGAAAATAACCAATTTCGATTTTGTGTTCTATACCAAGAAGACACCTTCGATTACACAGGACTGATTGATTATATAGCTTACAAAGCTTTTGAGAACAGAATTCAACTTTAAATCTATTTGTATACAGAATGTATTACAGCTTGTCTTACATTCTGTACTACATTCTGTATACAATTTACAATAATCAGATATGCCAGAACAACAACCAAATAACTTAAATGCAACAATTGACTTTAAACAAAGCCTAGAAACCGACTTGAAAGCTGCATTTGAAAGCACGAATGTGGAAGAAAGTCCCAGTTGCTTTATGATTAAGCCGATGAATGACTGGATTGAAGAAGCCAAAAATCGTCCAATTCCAAATATGCTATTCAGTGAATTATGGTATCAACGGGAGATCTGCATCTTATTTGCAGATACGAATTTAGGAAAATCAATACTAGCCTTACAAATCTCAAATTCTATAAGTAAGGGGATTTCTATTATAGGTTTCAAAAATGAAGTTGAAGCACAAAAGGTACTATACTTTGATTTTGAATTATCAGACAAGCAGATCGAAAATCGATATTCTAAAAGTTACACCGAACACTATGTATTTAATGAAAATTTAATACGAGTAGAAATAAATCCTGAACAGGAGATACCTGCCAAATTCAAAGACTTTGAAGAGTTTTTATGCTTTTCCTTAGAAAAAGCAATTATTGAAACTCAAGCTAAAATTATAGTTATTGATAATCTTACATACTTAAAGAATGACACTGAAAAAGCAAAAGAGGCTTTGCCTCTAATGAAATTTCTAAACAGTATAAAGAAAAAATATGGCCTATCAATATTAGTACTTGCACATACTCCTAAACGAGACTCCTCTAAACCTTTAAGTAAAAATGACCTATCAGGTAGTAAAATGCTAATTAACTTTTGCGACAGCTGCTTTGCCATCGGTGAAAGCATACAGAAAAATGGACTGCGCTATATTAAGCAAATAAAACAGCGTAATACGGAACTAATATACGACACCGAAAATGTAATTATTTGTACAATTGAGAAGCAGTCCAATTTTTTAGAATTTGTATTTGATAGCTACGATGATGAAATGGAACATTTGAAACCAAGAAATAACAGCGAACAAATTAGTGAGATAATTAAATTAAAAAATCAAGGATTAAGTAATGTTGAGATTGGAACACAATTAGGCATATCAGAGGGAACAGTTAGAAACAAGATAAAAAAAGCAGATACTAATTAATGACCGCACAACTAACCTATCAAATAATACAGACTCTCCCCGAAAAGGAGAAAACACTGCTATTTGATATGTTAGAAGCTGATAGCAAACCCTTTGTTATTGAAGAATTAACGACTCCAAAGCGCAAAAAACCAGCTCTAGATTTAGAAGTAATGAAATATTTAATTGAAACCTGTTTTAGTAAAAATAAAGACTCGTAACATTCGTAACAATCGTAAGCCTTGCGAATGTTACGAAGTTTACGAATATAAAATAGTCCCATGCATCAATACTCACTTGATAAATCCAGTAAAAAATTTATTTGTCCTAGCTGCCAAAAAAAAACCTTTGTTAGGTACTTTGACAATGAACAAAACAGCCTTGTAGAAGGAAATTTCGGCAGATGTGATCGGGAAAGTAATTGCAAATATCATCTAGCACCCAAACATAATGGTACGATCGCAACCATAGTAAACCCTCCAGTAAAAATAAAAGCATCTACATTAAATCCTGAATTACTAAATCGATGCAAAAAGAATTTCAGTCAAAACAATTTAGTTCTATTCCTCAGAAATTATTTTTCGGATGAAGAGATAGAATCCGTAATTGAAAAGTATTTTATTGGAACATCGGTGTACTGGAAAGGAGCAACTGTGTTTTGGCAAATTAACTCCCAAAATGAAGTAATGGCGGGAAAAGTCATGCTTTATAATCAAAAATCAGGATCACGAATAAAAAAACCATCCCCTCACATTACTTGGGTACACAAAATCCTAAAAATAGAACCGTACAGCTTACAACAATGTTTGTTTGGATTGCATTTAAAAAATGCTAACACTCATCAAACAATTGCAATTACGGAATCTGAAAAAACTACTGTTATGATGAGTTTATTGCTACCTGAGTACACGTGGATGGCAACGGGAGGCAAAGCAAACTTAAAAAGAGAATTATTATTACCTATCAAAGAATACAATATTGTAGTCTATCCAGACAAATCAGAATTTGACGACTGGAATAAAATTACAGTTGCATTACAAAGAGAAGGATTTAGAATAAGATGTAGTCAATTTATAGAAAATAGGGACGTTCAAGTAGGAACAGATTTAGCGGATATTTATCTTGAAGCACAACAAAACAACTATACAATTCCCACTCAAAGAAAACAATCTAAAGTTGAAATTGAAGTACAAAGACTGGCAGAAATTAACCCCGAAATATTGACTTTAATTTCTGTTTTTGATTTGCTTGATGAAAATGATAATCCTATTGTTAAAATTAAATAAAATTGATTAATTTAGCTTCAAATTTTAATATTAACCAGTACACGATTCCGTACACACTTTTGATATAATCTAGAAAATAAAGGATATTTTCGATCATTTTTAATAAATTTAATCGAATTCATAACCCTGAGGTCACGGGTTCAACTCCCGTCTTCGCTACAAGAACAAACCCTTAAACAACAACTGTTTAAGGGTTTTTTGTTAAATAGAATCTTCTTAAAAACTAGACCTCATTTAAGAGGAGTGACGTGGAGGAGTGACGTATTTCATTTCAAACAACTGCTTTTTTAGTAATATTAGTTCAATTTCAGACAGAATTTTTGTAGCTAATAAAAACTTTTCAGAATTTTTTTTTGGTTGAATACACATATAATTCCTATCTAGATTATATAAAGCATCGAATTACTCAATATTCTGCATGCACATAATTTTATGCACTACTTTTTTACACAATTTAAATCCAAAAGAATGCGAGCTCTTTTCAAACAAATTATTTCAAAAGCTAAAAAAAGAACAAATCTAAATTATTGAACTCGACAGGATTTCCATAACATTAAGAGGTATGTAGAAATTACTTGATTCTTAGAAAAGTATCCGTACAAAGGCTTCTGTCTAACTCATTTTTGTATATTATTGTACATTAATTCTTTGTTAAAGAAAAGTAAGCTGCGATGAGTTGCTAGATGAAAATCCTACTAATATATCCAGCTTTGTGAACAAGATTTAGTTTTTGCCATATCACTAAAAGTTCTTTTGACGGAGATTGTCAGTTGTTAAATATAATAATGAAACCTAAGAGACTATACAAACTAGAGAGGTTCAAAAACCTAATATCAACTATCCTCTTTTGTGCCAGCTTCTGCCATTAGTAGTTGAGAAATACAGCCCTTTGGACGTATTTGCCAACAGCTCTTTTCCCGCATCTGTTAAATCATTGAATTCACCATATGAAGATCCAGAATAACGAGTGTGCCACGATCTTCCCGAAGTGGTTGAGTATTCAATTTTATTACTTTGTTTAGGGCAAATTCTAATTAATTCACCGTCTTTGCTAATCATTTGTGACATAGTAGTTGATTTATTTAAGTTAAACAGCAAATATATTGCTAGGCTCTGCCAAAAGAAGCACGTTAAAATCCAATTTTAGTGGTAATAGCACTTTTGTCCCATTTCTCGGAATCACAAAAAGAGATGATTTTTTCAAAAGTCAATTTATTTCCCAATACTACTTTTTCCATAATGCATTTACAAGCGATGTTTCCCATTTCACCACCTGAGAACTTATAACTATTAGCCAAATGCATTGCTTCTTTACGAGTTATTGTCGGTAATTTATTTTTCCAAATTTTAGCAGCGTTTTCTAAAGATGGTGTATCGAATTTTATCTTGAAAAGAAATCTTCTCTCAAAAGCAGGATCCAAATTAGCTACCAAATTTGAAGTAGCAAACAGAATTCCATCAAAATTTTCCAGTTCCTCTAAGAGAATGTTCTGAATAGCATTTTCAGTATCAGAAACACTTGAAGATCCAGCACTTTTTCGTTTTCCAATTACGGCATCGGCTTCATTAAAAAGCAGTATCGGACATACTTTCTCTTGTTTCTTGAATTCATAATAATCCGTAAATATCTTTTTAACCAATTTTTGACTTTCACCAAACCACATCGATTTGGTTTCCGAGATTTCTACTTTAAATATTGGTCTTTTATATTTTTTAGCAATTTGATATACCGTTTCTGTTTTGCCTGTTCCTGGCGCGCCATAAAATAACACAGGCACCCCTACTGGAAGATGATTATCTTTTAATCGTTTTTGTAAATTTGAAAATGACGAATGCGACATACTATTTACAATAGGCTCCAGCAACTGTTTTTCTAAAGGATTGTAAAACAAATTTGTTTTTTGAATTTTATCTGGATAAATCAGCTTGTCACTGTTACTGTCTTTTTGAAGAAATACAATGTCTTCTAAATCGTGAAGCATTTTTACTGTCTTTACTGACAACTTTAGGTGGTGTCTGTTGGCAAATTCATTTTTGTCTTTTTCTAGCAAATTCAACTTGTTCAACTTGGTTTTTCCCAAAAGAAAAGTAGAAACATACTTAAATGTATCACTCTTACTGTTGGTAAAATCATCAACCGTTTTTTGAAAAGCAGTATTAAAATTGTTATCCCCTATGGCGATCGCATCAATTATAGTGTCAAAAAATATGAAAGAATCGATAGGCTCTAAATGCTCACAGGCATAATTGACCAATGGAAACTTCTTATTGTCCTGCAATAATTTTTTAAATTTAAATACGAAGCTGTTATAACGAATTTCTTTCTCATCTTTAGCATTACTTAATTTATCTATATCTTTCAAAAATGCATAAAAATTATCTTCTTTAGGTTGAATCGAAATCAATTCAGAAGGGATTTTTGTGTTAGAAACTAGAAAATCTAATAGATCTTTCTTCACACAATAATCAGTACGAAGTATATTTCCGTGTCTGTCTTTGGCTAAAATATTTTTGTCAACTAGATATTCAATATCATTTAAGTAACTTAGTAAACCTACTTTTTCTACACCGAAATAAATAATCAACTCGTTCAAATCAATTTCGTCAAAACAGGACAAACTAATAAAACTAGCAAGTAAGATACTTTGAATATCGCTAATTTGAAAATAAGCTGAAATATGACGTATTTCGGGTCGCACATCAATATATCTATCAAAATCTAACTTACCATGTTTTGAAACTTGATGAACTTTTTCTACGGCTTTTAAAATAGTGATTTCCTTGACTTTCATAATTTTGCGTTTTAGTATAATGCAAAACTAAAACGACACACTGCCAGAGTGCGTCGTAGTGAAAACTTAGAGGGTCTATTTTTATTTAATTTTATAAATAATTACATTATAATTTTTAAGCATCAATAGTGTCTTTGTAAATCTCCTCGTAAGTATCGTAATCGTATTTGATGTCAATGGCGTTATTTGTAAAGTCTATATTTTCATTTTGATCAATTTCAAGTGATAAAACGACTTTTTTTCCTATAAAAAAGACTTCACTTAAAATTTTAAAAAGACAATCATGAAAGGAGATACCTTCTTTGATAAGTAATTCTTGACTCACCCTCGTTTGACTATACATTTCATGATACATTTCCAAAATTTGTTTTGAATATTGGCTTATTTGATCTAGAATTGTAACAGGAATATTAGCAGAAATAGTACTATTCATAAAATCATCAAAATTATATCCAATTCTTTCCAAAGGTTCACCAACACAATGTGAAAGTGCGAATTCAGCAGCTTTCCCATAAGTATATAGAGCTGCTCTCGAAAATAAATTTTCAGTATTTATAAATTGTTCTAAAGTTTGAAATTCAAATAAATCTTCGATTTGGCATCTTATAAAGTCTTCAATTATTTCTTCACAAAAAGGAATCGCTTTTTTTTCTGGCAACTCTACTAATCCGTGCTTTTGCGCAATAAGTAGCCCTTTGAGTGTAATTTTATCTAATATTTCCATTCGTTTTTATTAATTATAATTGATTATAAAGGCAACTCATTCAAAATTTTCTTCTGCACTCTCCAGTCAGGCATAAAGCGATTCATCAATAGAATAAAGTTTTTATTGTGCTTTCTTTCCAGTAAATGAACTAATTCGTGAATTACTATATACTCAACACATTCCAAAGGCTTTTTAGCCAATTCAATATTAAATAATAGTCGGTTAGATGCAGAGGCACAACTCCCCCACTTCGTTTTCATTTTTTGTATTTTAAAAGTCGGGCAAGGAACTTCCATTTTAGTTGCGTGAAGATCTATTAGGGTTTCTATTTTTAAACGCAACTCTTTACGATAGAAATTGTACAGTGTTTTTTGTTTCTGCGCTACTGTGGCGTCTTTTAGTGCGTGTAAAATGATTTTGGCATGCTGCACTGCTATTTTGGATCTTTTTGCTTCTACGACTTCCAAGAGATATCTCTTTCCAAAAAGCTGATGGCTTTCTTTAGTAAGATATAACTTCTGTGCTTCGCGATCTTGACTGGCAATTTTCCTTTGCTCTCTTTTTATCCAACACAATTTAGTAGCCAAGTAAATTTTAATTTTCTCTAAATCATAAAAATCAGGAGACGACACCGTCACTTTTCCAAAAGGTGGATGCACGCTCAAATGTAAATTTTTAATTGGTTTAAACTGAACCTCAACGGCAACTGATCCAATAATTACTTTGGTACTACTCATTAATACTCGCCTTTGTGAATTTCAATAATTTGGTACACTTTCCTGGCTAATTCGTCGTCTTCAACAATATCACTAATGGCTTTTTTCACTTTACGCTGCTTCATCATATTTTCTCTAAAGCCATCTTGTTTAGCATAGTGAACCGCTTCATCACATACCATAGCCAGTTGCTCATCTTCTAACAAATGATACAACGCAACTTTTGCTTTTGAATTCAATGCTTTCGGAATATCTTCTTGCTGTCCCTTATTGACCATTTTAGTTAGTTCAGCCATTCGGATAAGATATTCTTGATAGTCTATCATTTCTCTTTTTCGAGCTTCGATTAATTCTTGTAGCAAAAGTGACATTTTATCAAAATATTTAGGATCTAGTAAATGGTCTTCCACGATTTTACTTCGCACATTATTTTCCATGATCTCAGAAACAGCTTCCTTGTTTCCTCTCACTGAAGCAGGCATAGAAGCTATTGCATCAGTCATACTCGTTTCCATCAATTCTAACAAGGAAATATCATCAAAGGGCGTGATTTTCTCTGATTCTTCGGCTCTAATGTAAGTATCAATTAAAAAACGCATATCGGCTTCAAACGATTTCAAATCAATTGTTTCACCACTGGCTTTTCTAATTAACTCTCTGACACTTAAATAATCTTCTAATTTGGTTTTAAATCTCAGAATACTTTTTGCATCATAGCCTGCATTTTCAAAATCGGCAGCCATGTTTGTATAGGCTCTGATAAATTCTACGATGGCTTTATATAGCGCCATACGTTTGTATTCATTGCCTTTTAATTCTTCCGCAATTTCTGTATTACCGCAGAAAAAACGAATATAATTCAAATCATTCTTTGGACTATCAACATTTTCGCAAATGGCTTCCACCGTTTCCATCGCTACTTCCAGTCGATCTGCAGCCGCTTTAATTCGATCTTTTAACTGAATATTTACTTCTTCATTGGTAAAACCTTCACTATCTAATTCGGAAGTATAAACATCAATGGCATCAGTTACTTTGCCAAACAGTTCCATATAATCGACGATATAACCATAATCTTTATCATCGGTATCCAATCGGTTTACGCGACAAATAGCTTGAAACAACGTGTGATCCTGCATTTTTTTATCAATGTAAATATAAGAACAAGGTGGTGCGTCAAAACCAGTTAATAATTTAGAAACTACAATTAGCAACTTCATCCGTGCTGGTTCTTTTCTAAACTGTTCCTTAACGTTTGATTCGTAGGTTTCTGTTTTCGATTTATTCCCTTTTGGACTGACGTCTTTCAGTAAATCGGTATAGACTTTAAAAATGAATTCTTTGTCGGTGTCGGTGTCTGCTCCTATATCCTCCTTACTGACATCACTTGCCATAGGATTATAAGAAGTAACTACGGCACATTTGTTTTTAAATTCGGTGTTCAAAAACAAGGAATAATATTTAGCTGCTTCATAAATACTGGAAGCTACCAAAATGGCATTACCTGTTTCGTGTTTTAAACGCGATTTGGTGCTAAAATCCATTAGAATATCAGCTACAATTTTCTCCATTCTACTTTTAGAACTCAGCACATTCTGCATCGTTCCCCATTTTTTTTTGATTTCGTTTTTCTGGAAATCATTCAAAGCAGCAGTTTTGGCTTCAAACCACTGGTCTACTTTTGCTTGAGAAGTCAAATTCTGCTCAATCGAACGTCCTTCGTACATTAAATCTTTTACTACGCCATCGACAACGGCTTCGTTGAATTTATAAGTATGAATGTAGCGACCGAAAACCTGTTGTGAAGTCTTAGCATCTTGTTTTAATAAAGGAGTTCCCGTAAAGCCAATAAAAACTGCATTGTGTAATGCCGCTTTCATGATTTCATTTAATTTTCCGCCTTGTGAACGATGGCATTCATCTACAAATACAAAAATATCGCCTTGGGTTTCGATAGGATTGTCTCTTAACTCTTTAATAAAGGTGTCGTAATCGGTTTCGCCTTTTGCACCAAATTTATGAATCAACGAACAAATTAATCTAGGTCGAGACGATTGCAAATACATCATTAATTCCTTACCTGATTTAGCTTTTGCAATATCGGTTTCGCCAACATCATTAAACACGCGTTCTATTTGATCGTCGAGTTCGGTTCTGTCCGTCATAATTGCAATGCGGGAATTTGGGATGTTTTCTAAAATCCATTTACCCAGCATTACCATCATCAATGATTTTCCAGAACCTTGCGTGTGCCAAATAATACCGCCTTCTCTGCGTTTTACAAAATCTTGCGCTTCTTTTAAACAAAAATATTGATGTGGACGAGGCAGTTTTTTAACTCCTGCATCGAAAATGACTCCGTTGTAAATCAAATCCAACAAACGTTCTTTATTACAGAGCTTTTTTAGATATTTATCCAGTTTGTATTCGCTATTTTCTTGTTCGTCTTCTTTCCAAGACAAATAATACTTCTCTGGCGTTTCAATGGTTCCGTAGCGTAATCCTTGCGTATTGTTTCCTGCCAAAACAACTTGCGTAGTAGTAAAAAACCATTCGGAAAACTTTCCTTGTTGATTGGAAATGTTCTGTCTGATACTCTCGGCAATATCAACGGTTCCTCGTTTTAACTCTAAAATTCCAATGGCAATTCCGTTAATGTACAATACAATATCAGGTCTGCGGCTGTATTCGGTATTGTTTAAAGTCACTTCTTCTGCAATAGCGAAATCATTCTTTTCCCAATGTTGCCAGTCAATAGGGAAAACGGTATCAAACTGTTCTCCTAATTCTGGACGTGCTTTTACCCCATACCGCAACAAGTTGTACATTTTTTTATTGCGTTCATACAAGGTACCGCTACTGCTATGGGCTAATTGTGCGACTTCAGCAACCGTTTTATTGACCAATGCTTCGGCATAACCTTGCTTTTGCAGGAATGCTTTTAAATAGGCTTGCTCTACATTGCTGTTGTTGGGGCGTTCTTCCCAATTACCATAGTACGTGTAACCCAATTGCTGTGTAAACAATTGGATGATGCGGTTTTGGGTAATGCGTTCTATTGGGTTAATCATTTACAATTGCGTTAAATTGAATACATAATTTTTTAATGAAACTTAAAGTCGCCTGTTCAGTAATTCTGGTTGTATAAAATTCTTTTCTTTCAACATCCCATTTAAATTTATTCTCTTCTAGATTATCAACAATTTTAGCATTAAAATCATCATATTCTGTAGGGCGTTTTACTTTTGCAAAAATTATTTTAAAGAAACCTTTCTCACCACTTTCATCGGTATTATGAAACACACGAATAGTGTAATTTATTCTTTTATAGCACCAATCATTATAGTATAAGAAGGAGTATTCACATTCTCTATTTATTTCTTGATGGTCAACGTTTTTAAATGGTGCAAAATCTTCTTCGTCATTAATTTTTTTTGTAAATAAATTATAAGTAAACATCTCGCGCATCCTTGAATTTTCGATAGATTTTAGTATAAGAATAATGTTGTTCTCATTAATGAATTTTATAAAACCCTGATAGCAATATCTAATTAGTTCCGGATTCTCAACAAAATATTTTCGCCAATCTGTGGGTGTATTTTTTATTATTTTTTTTAAAGATTTTGTAATATCTAATGGATTGTAATAACAATCGTCAAAAAGTTCTTTAACAAAATATCGCTTATCTTTCCAATATAACTCAACTATTTTATCATCATCTTTTTCAGAAATATTAGTTAGTTGCAACAAACTCCTCCAACTGTAATCTCGTTTGTAATTGCTTACTTTATTTGAACTTAAAAAGTTTAATCGATAGTTTGCAGCAGGAATTAAATAATCTCCTTTAGTAAGGACAGCTCTCTCTAACAAGAAGTCACTATTTTCTGGAGTTTGAATAATACTAAAAAAGGCAGTTGCTTTTTGAGCATAAGTCGTAAAAGTATCTAAATAAGCAATATTTTCTTTTTGTGACCAATCACAGTTATTATTATCTGAAAAATAATCTAGAATACCACTAAATTCCAACAAAAATAATATTTGCCCTTTGAAGTGGTTGTTACATTCATAATATTTAATATTTTTTTTCCAAACGTCTGACTTTGTAATTAAAAAAGCCTTAATCCGTTCTTCTTGGACCTGTCTATCAAAGAAAGACGTTTCAAGTAATTCATTTTCTTTTTGAAAATCTAAAATTCTGCAGCTATTGGGAAGCAATTTTTCTATATCTAAAAATGCATTTATTTCTTTATCATTATCGTCAATTTCCGTATTCTCTGTAAGGTTATGAACAAATCTCATCCATTCCTCTAATCCCTTTGTATCATTATCATGTAAAATTAAAAATCGTAAATAAGCGTGAAATTGAATTCGCGCCACTCTACTTAAACTATTCTTTAAAGCATTTTTAAAAACTTCATCTTCATCAAAATAGAATTTATTCTCCAAGTAAGTATTAATTTTTCTATTGCCATTTGCAAGACATTCTAATGATTTTATTAAGTACTGAATTAATCCCTTAGTTAATACACCAAGTTTTTCTAATCTGTAAAATGAAATTGGCACTTCTTTACCCTCAACTGTTTCTCTTTTAAGTATTAGAGGGTAGTCAACCTTGAAAGCACTATTCTCGATGGCAAATTGATTAGAAGAGATAATACAGACAAAGTTCATGATCTCTTCGTCAAAGGTATTTTTGTTTCCTGCTAATTCTCGGTATTGCCAAAATAAGTTAGCCCATTTTGTATCAATATTAAATGAAAAGTATTCTTTAATTTTAACCTCTCTTTCTAGTTCATTATGTTTTAGAATATATTTAGCTTTATCCGTTTCATACAAACTCTCAATATGCTGTTCAAACTTCGCTTTAAAATTTTCAAAAGGTGTAAGTGTTTTTCCCCTTGAATTCATTTTTATATACAAATCCTCCGTCAATTTAAACTTCCCTAAATCCAAGTATAAAAAGGTAATTATTGGATAGTTTTTGTCAATTAATCTATCGTAAAACTCGGGTCTATCCTTAAATTTATCGTGAATTGAATCTAACATAATCAACATTGATTGAATTGTTGGATCTTTACTCCATGATAAAAAATACCAACCACTATCTTTTATTGTTGCAGTTATACTTTCGAGTTGTGAATTATCATCAACTATCAAATTATTAAAGTCAATACCATTATAAAGTAATGCGTCGCAAAACTCACTTGAACTCGACCTAGTCAAATAAGTAAATTTTGATTTTTTTTCTTCCAGCAATAATTCTTTAAATGAATCTATATTTTCTGACTTATTTGCTAAATACCAATGCAATAAAAACAATGTAGTTAATCTTTGTTGTCCATCTAAAGGAATAAATTTATCGAAATGTCCATCTGATTCAGTACTACCATATACAAAATCTAAATTTCTAAAAGGTCGATTTTCATCTAAATAATCATACAGTGCTTGTAAGAATAAGTCTCTAACCTCTAATTTAGATTTTCTGCCTTGTGCATAATCTCTTTGTATTATTGGGATCTCTATCTTAAAATTCTCATTCTTAAATAATTCGTAAAAAGAATGTCTTGTTCCTTGATGTGTTAGTGGTTCGTCCATTTTTATTGATTTTTGGGCAAATAGGTTGATAAAGTTTGTTTAATCGCTTGTAGGTAATCTGACGCGTCACTTTTCTTCCAATACATCACGTCACTCATTTTATTACTATAATATTTTAGAAATAAATTTTTAGTACATATAGGAACAAAAATTCCATTTGCATCATTTGCAATAATGTGTTTTCTTTTAATTGGAAACATCGCGTTTTTGTAACTTCTGTTTGTTCCTTGGTCTAGTAGTGCAAGATTTGCGATACCGTCATCTTGATTAATTTCATTTTCTTTGAATCTATTACGTATTTCGCTATTTAAATCTTGGAAAAAATGGTCATCTGATTTTTCACTTTTAAGAATAATAATTAATCGCTTACAAAATTCTTTATCTTTTTCATCAGTTAGTTGAGATACCATTTCATCTTGTATTTCCATTTCAGTTTTATTGTATTTATCAACAATAGTTTCTGAATAACCTTTTTCTCCTGTGAAATATTCCAAGAGGTCCAACGCCCAGTCTTTTCTCTTTGCCTTTTCAATAACTTTATAGGTTTGAGAATTTACATGTTCAATATCCCAGTTTTCCTTTTTATATTTGTCAAACGGAAATCTCACTTCTGCTTCTTGAGTTGAAATAATCGTTTTTATATTAAATAATAACAGCGTTTTTCTAACTTGTTTTGGATTCACTTTATAATCCAAATTATCAATATTGATTTTCTCAAATAATGTTTTAATGATGCCATTCAAGTGTTCGACAAATTTAGACTTACTAATTCCTACGCTTTCTTCACGCAAAGAATTTATGTCATATTTATATTCAATTAGAAATCCAATCAAATGATACAATTCCGCGTTGCTGAACCACTCTTCTAGACTCTGAAAATAGTTCTTAATTGTGAGCCAACTTTCTTCAACAGTCTTTTTATTGCCTCTTGATTTTGCATTATTTTCTAATTCTTGTACAAAAGCATTAAAAGTATGATGTTCTTCATCTTCTTCAGTTCTTCCTTTTAATAAGTCAAAAATGTATTCAATTCTGTTTTCATATTTAATAGGATTAATGGAATTATAGATAAAATACCAAAAAGCATCATCTTGTAATTTCTTTTCTATTTCGTCCCATTCTTTAGCAATTTTTAGCTGAATGTAAATCTGATGTTCGTCAAAGTTTTTCTTCTGAAGAAATAGTGCTTTTACTAATTCAGAATTAGTTAGAGGAATTTTTCCCATATTAATACGTGTAAAAACATCAATCGCATTTTCTTCTTCCTCAACAACATCCTTCTCTTTAATTTCATACCAAATAACTTTTACTACATTAATAAGAGTTTCGTAAAATGCTCCAGCAATAGTTGTATTCTCTCTTCCTTTTGCTTCAAACCAATTATAAACTGCATTGTAAGCATTATGTATATGAAAATAATCTACATTAGTAAGTGCTAATTCTTTATCCTCAATACTAGCTAGAAAAGCTTTGCTATCTGGTCTTGTTTCAAATGAAACGGTAAATATCTTTTTAGGAATTTTGAATTCCATCTGATTAAAATAATAAAGTATAATCAGAATCGTTGTCAAACGTTGTTGTCCGTCGATAACTTCCCAATAAGATTCATTTTCAAATATTTTATCTTTTACAACAATAGGTTGCAAACAGTAAAATTTATCTGAGGTATGATTTTCATTTTTAAAATCCCAAATATCTTTAAGCAATGCATTTACCTCCTTATCAGTCCATCTATAACCACGCTGATATGATGGAATAAAGAAATTAAAATTCAACAGTTTGTTAATTTCTAAAATTTTCAACTCATTAACATTACTTACTTCGTCCATATTTATATCTTTTTATTTCTTTAAAATCTCTTTTACAATCCCTAAATCCTTCTCCAATTCCCTAACAATCTTATCCTTACTATCAAACTGAAAATCTGAATATTCAATTTCAATGAGTTTTATATTATGTTGTGGCAAAACCTCTCTTCTTCTTTGATCGTAGATCTTTCTTTGTTCACCACGATGAACACCGCTTACAGTAAATAAATCGGGTTTGTCAAAATGTTTGTTCGCTTTGCTGTGTTGCTGCTCTTTGTATTCAATAACCAAATTCAATTCAGGATAATAAATATCTACTGGTAATTTGGCTTTACGACCTTGCGCATTTGCATCACCTAACAAAAAATCAAAGCGATGTTGCCGTAATCCTTTTACTTGCAAAACTTGATCGCACAAATCCAAGACATAGTGTTCGTCGCTGTCTTTTCTGGAACTCGGTTTTGGTTCTTTAATTTTTATATACTTAAGCTTTATCTCTGGTGGTTTTGATTTGTCTATCGCTTGACCATTAATTCGTTGAAAAAACCAATTCGTATTTACATTTTTTCGTTCCGCATATACATACGGAATCAAATGCAATTGGTTTTTATCATCTAATCGTCTTAACACATTTCTGATTGGCAAGCCATTTTTGTTGTCTTTAGGAAAAACACCAGCCAAAATAAAATAAGGCATCATATCCTTTGCAGGAATAATTTTTACACTTATATTTTCTTCAAAATAAGATTGAAGGACTTGGTTTATTTGTTTTGTTTTTGACATAATCTTTATTTACTACTGTATCTGTTACAACTGGCAATATAATTTTTCTAAATTAATGTCGCTTGAGCTTTCGTTCTGTCGGATTAATCATAATGCTTTCGTTCTTAAAGTATTTTATTTAAAAAATTTATCTGTTTTCCAATTTTGAATATTAGATTCTATATAATCATTGATGCGTTGGTATTCCGCATCATTGCGAATAATGTGGTCATGAAATCGAGTTTGCCATCCAAATTCAAATCCCAAACGGTTTGCGTGTTTCGTTACCGCCGATTTGTAGGATCCAATGATAGAGGATACGGTATTTTTATTTGAATTTATATCCGATTTTGAATCCGATTCCAAATCAGAATCCTGAAACGACGGGGCATGCCCCGTCTGTACTGATGATTGGAAATCCAATTCCGAATCGCCCGTTAAAATTAATATACCGTGAATATGATTGGGCATTACCACAAAGGCACCCAATGCTACGTTTTTTGCATGGTTTTTTATTTCGTGCCAAAAAACATCCGCCAATACGCCGCAATTGGATAAATTTATTTTATTGTAATTTGATGTTTGTGGATTTGGTGATTTCGAATCTGAATATAATTTTGAATTCAAATACGAATCCGATTCCCGCAGGGACGGGGCATGCTGCGTCTGTACGGTATCAATATTCCCAAAATAATGATTCCTATTTTGGGTGCAAATGGTAATAAAATACGCGCCCGCCCAGCCGTAATTCCACCAGGTGGCGCGTGCCGATTCGATGCGGTATTTATTTTGAAATTTTGCCATTCTATTGCATTTTTATTTTTTTATATGCTGCTGCTACCATATAGTACAGACGAGGCATGCCTCGTCTCTACGTGCCATTTTTACGTGCCATTTCTACGATTCTAAATTAACCTAATCCTCCCCGTTAACAACTCCTGCATCATTCCTTGCTTGATTTGCCTTGCTTTTTCTAATTGCTGCTCCAACGCTGCTATCTCCAAATCCATATCCGATAAAATCGTCGCAATGCGGGTTTGTTCTACAAGGGATTTTGGAAATTTCACCAGTAATTTCTCAAACGTTTGTCTTTTAATTCCTTGAGCTGTTGAACCTGTTGCACTTTCTAAAATATAATCTTGAAATGCTTTCGAAAATAATAACTGAAATATAAACATTGAGTCAAATTTTTTATTCAATTGCAATAAAATTGTCCTTTGACTCATGATGTATTTTTTATTATCAGGTATTAGAGCAATATTTCCTAATGGAGCTTCTAATGTAAAAACAATATCATCTTTTTTTGGATTTCCGTTACGCATCCATCTTTTATATAAATCTTGAGATCCTAAATAACATTCTGAATTAAAATCAATATAACCTCTTTTGACATTTCCAGCTGATAATGCAACTATATTACCATTTCCCCATTCCATCCCCAACTTTTTAGGAGTTACACCTCTATAATCAATTATGTTATCTGTAATTGAAAAGATTGTTGATTCCTCCCAATCCTCTTTTGGTGTCAACAATTCCTGCATGGCACCTTGTTTGAGCACGCGTTTTTTGGCAATGAGTTGTTCTAGACTTTCTATCCAATCATCGGCATCGCTTAAGGCTTCGGCTATGGCTTGTTGTTCTGGAAGTGGTGGAAGTGGGATTTGTGTTTTTGAAAATTCTGTTTTATTTATCATAGGAACAGCTTGTTCACTAGCTCCTAATTTAATTTTTGGTGAAATAAAAGTTAGAAAATAATAAACAAAATCACTCGAATATAAATCATTAGGCAAAACTGCATTTATTTGTTGATTAGATGTTAATTCAAATAAAGATATTCCTGCTTTACCAATAGTTGAACCTATACATGTAAAAAGGATGCTGTTTTTAGGATATTTTCGTGCAATACTAAAACCAAGTTTTGAAAGCTTTTTTTCACTATTTAAAATGTATTTACCTTTTCCTAAATCTGAAGGACTAACAAAATAATATTCTTCACCATAAAAATTACGATTATTTGTTGCTGGTGTCATACCTGTATTAACATTCCCAATGTTTCCTAGTTCGTTAACCTCCCAATCCTCAGGAATCACACCAATCTCCGTTTGTTTGTAGCCGCTTTTTACCATGACCATCCCATTTTTTGCAAGTGCGCTTTTACTTTGGTTGCCGCTTCGTTGGCTTGCGTATCTAAACTTACTAAAGTAGTGGCGTAACGTTCCGCCAACAGTTTAATGCGTTGGGTTAGGTTTTGGCTAATACGTTCTTGTTCTTGTTGCAAGCAGTTTTGCAAATGCGCTTTCCATTTGTGGTTTAAAACCAAGTCTTTACTTTCAGCTTCGGTTAATGTTGGGTATTTGGCAACGACTGCTTTTTCTAATGCTTCGTTTAGCTTTTTAATTTCGGCATTGGCTTTTTTGATGGCATCTGCGTTTTCTAGATATTCTTCTAACACTTCGACTTCGCTCAGTGGGACATTCGTTTTTCCGTAAGATGATTCGGGTTCGGCTGCAAGGTTTTCTACTAAATCAGCGGTTCTCGACTGCGCTCGAACTGACAATGATTTCTTTTCTTTCAGCAATTTGGCTACTTCGGTAGCATTTACTTTTTCTAAATCGGCAAACAAACCTTCTTCGCCAGTGTGTTCTTCTTCCAATTCGGTCAATCGAGCTTGTGCGGTTTCTACCAATTGTCCTTGCGTGGCAATCACATTTTTTTCTTCAGCAAAATAAATAGCAATTAATAATTGTGGTGCAATCATTCTGCCTTCCACACCTGCTAATCCGCCAATTTCTTTGTCTTTGGCAACTTTGCCGTCTTTTCCTTTCTTGCCTTTTACTACCAAACGCTGGTATTCGTTAGCGGCTTTCCAACCGTCTAAAGCAATCGAATAGACATCGTCTTGCATGGTTTCGTTCCAGTATTGCATCAAATGTTGGTACACATCATAGCCATTCACCAACACATTGCTTTCAAAAGCAGCCAAAAGAGTTTCGCCTGCTTGCGCAATACTTTCTTTAGGATGTACGCCAACGCTCAGGTTTTCCCAAAGTTGTTGCTTTTGTTGCATCCATTGGTCAAAAGTGTTTTGTAAATTGGTATTGAAAGCCACAAACTCGCTGTGGTCAAAAATGGCAGTCTTCAATTCGCTTGTAGGAACGCCCACTTGTACAAATCCTTCACGAAGATTTTCGAATAAGGTTTTGCGCAACGTAGGAAATACATTCCAATACTTCTGCAAAGCATCAACATCTACTAACGGAATGCCACCTTGTAAATGCGCTTCAATATTTTGTAAATCTTCGGCTTCTTGGGTATCAATATATCTTGGAATATTCAGGTTGTAATCGTTCTTAGCATCGGCAATCTCACTAATCGGAACCATGCGGCTGAACTTTGAAACTTCGGCTTGTTCGCTAAAAACATCGGTAATTTTGCGAATATCTTGTTCGCGCAAGCGGTTTTTGTTGCCGTCTTTAGTAAAACCTTTGCTGGCATCCATCATAAAAATCCCTTTGCGATGTTCAGCGTTTTCACGATCTAGGATAATGACACAAGCGGGAATTCCTGTTCCGTAAAACAAGTTGGCTGGCAAACCGATAATTCCTTTGATATAACCTTTTTTGAGAATGTTTTTTCTGATCTCGCCTTCGGCATTTCCTCTAAACAAAACACCGTGTGGCAAGACAACCGCTGCTTTCCCAGTCGATTTAAGGGATTGTAGAATGTGCAATAAAAAGGCATAATCCCCATTTTTCTCGGGAGGAACACCCAATTCAAAACGACCGTATTCGTCACTTTCTACATTCACGCCATTACTCCAGCTTTTTAACGAAAATGGTGGATTGGCAACCACATAATCAAATCGCTTCAACTTTCCATCTTCAGTAAAAGCAGGTCTTGTTAAAGTATTATCAGCTACAATACTTGCTGTTTCAGCACCATGCAAAATCATGTTCATGTGCGCCAAGTTAGCTGTCGCAGTCTCTTTTTCCTGTCCGTACAAATCGATGCCTTTACCCGCTTCGTTCATCACTTTCAACAGTAAGCTTCCACTCCCCGCTGTCGGATCATATGCCGTAGTTTGTGTCGTGGCATTGCTTGGAGAAATCCCAATTACCTTTGCCAAAATACGAGAAACTTCGGCAGGTGTATAAAATTGCCCTTTCGATTTTCCTGATTCGGTAGCAAAATGACGCATTAAATATTCGTAAGCATCGCCCAGAATATCATCGCCTTCGGCAGAATTTTTAGAAAAATCTAATGAATTATCGTTGAATATTCGAACCAAATTAGAAACCGTATCGACTAAATCTTTTCCTTTCCCGAGTTTGTTTTCATCGTTAAAATCAGGGAAATCGTTTAAGCCATTTTCTTCTTTGATGCGGTTTAAAATCTTTTTATTGATGTCGTCGCCAATGTTAGGCGTTCCAATCAATTGCACCATATCATCAAAAGAAGCTCCTACTGGAACTTCAATGGCAAAATAGTCGTCTTTTTTGGCTTTGTCTGAAATGTACTTGACAAATAACATCGTTAGTACGTAATCTTTATATTGAGAAGCGTCCATTCCGCCTCGTAATTCATCGCAACTTGCCCATAATGAGCTGTATAATTCTGATTTTTTGATTGCCATTAAACGTGTATAATTTAATTTATAAGCTAGTTACCCAACTAACTTTTAAGATGTTATTTAAAATAGATTTTGGGTAGCTAATGTAGCCATTATTCAATGGATTTGGACTATCAGATTTCAACTAAAATAAAAAATATCGATGCGTATTGCGTTTTATTCAGACTGCAATAACAACAATTAAATCCATATTGTCAATCCCTGAAATTAGTGATATTAAAAGAAAATCACTCCGCCATATTATGACAGTCTGCTACTTTATCTTTGCGCTATAAATCAAAGTAAATATGACTTTAGAAGAAATTAAATACGAAATTTTAAATACATACACCTCTTGGAAAAGCCTTGATGACTCAATCGATGACGACAAATATGCCGAAATTGATGAAGGTTATATCAGAACACTAATTGCTACTTACTGTGAAGAACAAGGTTATGAAGTAGATGGATTTCCAACAGAAAAAAGAGAACTCGGTAAAACGGATGACTGCTATGATGAAGATTATTTCACTTGGGAAAGAGATGAAAAATACATTGATATTTTATGTTTAGAAAAAGAGGATGTGCTGGAATTACGCTTATTTTATTACAAAACCTTTTGGTCCGATCAAGTGACTTCAAGTCAACAAGTGAAAGACGATATTAAGTTTAATTTTAAAAATAATCTTTACAAAACTGACTTTTGAAAGTGCCAGATTAATTTTAAACCGACACCGTATGTCGTAACACTACCTTTTCTTTGTATCAAATAAAAAACTGATGATGATAACAAAAAACATAACTTTTAGATGTCATTCTGGTGGTGCTATTGGTGCAGATATCCATTTTGAATACTTTGGTGCATTGTATGGTGTAAAAACTTTGGCTTATTCCTACCAAACACCTTATCATAAAAGTATTAATAAAGTGGAAATATCAGAATCCGATTTCCAAGATGGAATACAAAAAATAGCGCCGGCTAATCAATCCTTAAAGCGAAAAGTAAATGTAAAACACTTGAATTTGCTGGCTAGAAATTGGCAACAAATTAAAAATGCAGACCAAGTTTTTGCTGTTAGTAAAATCATTTTCAAAAATATAGAATGTATTTCGGGTGGAACAGGTTGGGCAGTTCAAATGGCTATTGACCATCACAAAGAAATCTTTGTATTTGACCAAGTTCAAAATGCCTGGTTTGAATGGTCTTATTCGGACTCCAAATTCTGTATCTTAGAATCATGTCCTAAAATTACAAGTTTGAATTTCGCAGGTATTGGAATTCGAAAGATTAATTTAAACGGTATTAATGCCATCGAAGAGTTATATATCAATTCATTTAATAAAGCATAATCATGAAACAACTACTGATCACCTTAACCGACGAACAACACGAAATGTTCACCCAAAAAATTCAAAGCGAAGCTAGTAAAAACATGGAACACAGCACACTTTCTGGATTTTCGATTACTTTAAAAGAAGCTTTTCCAGGAATGTCTTGGCTAACGGTTGACATGAATGGTGAATTGGATTTGGGTGATGTCGATTGGAAAATAATTTAAAAAGTATATATTAGGAAAAGTGATTAACTCCTCTAATACATCTAGACTGTGCCTCAAATTAAAATTAACATTTTTGGAGAAGGAATCGAAATAAGGCATCTCCTGCTCGATCCTGAAATTTTGGAACAATGGAATGAACTCGCTAATCGAAAAAACAAAGTTATTATGGACTTAATAACTGATCCTTTTTTCTATCATGCATTACGAAATCCAAACATAAGATCTCTGGAAGATGTGAATGCTAACGTGGTCAAAGCGATGTTAGACACTTCTTTGAGCCAAATAGAAATTTGGTTTCAACGTCATAAAGTGATCAAATTCAAATCGCATGAATTATTCAACGAAATGCTTTTGTTTCCTTTGTTTCAAACCAAAGAAAATCATGTATTTGGTGCAAATGAATTCCCATCTGGTTTGTATTCCATCAAAAAAAAAAAAGGTTTGCTACGCTCAATTGCAATAGAGACTTCAGATGAAGAACTCAATCTGGATGATTTTATCTTCGAAGTTTCCGCCTATCAAAACAAGCGTATTTTAACTAATATTACTTATAAGAACCAGCAATTACGATTGATTAAAAGTGATACTTTAATTACACATCAAAGTGCTTTTGAAATAAAATAATTTTTAGTATTCCAATACATTCTGCCGTATTTTGTCGCTATTAAATAGTATTTTAGCAGGATTAAAATTACAATAACCATGGCAAAAGTAGGTTTTTACAAAAGGTATTTATACATCATCGAGCGACTTCAGACGGTTCCCACGAACTTTAAAGATTTACATCAACATGTAATGAAAAAATTAGAAAATGATGATTTAGGAACTAATTTTGAATATTCAGCGCGCACATTTGATAGAGATAAAAAAGACATTGCAGATTTGTTTGGCATTTATATCAAATTCAATCGAAAAGACAAGGTTTATCACATTGATGAAGAAACAGAAGATCTATCAGTTTCCAGAATGATAGAGGCTTTTTCAATCCATCAAGCAATGAAAGAAAGTACCAAAATTACTCCCAGCATCTATTTGGAAAAAAGAAAATCGTCAGGAACTCATCTGATGAACGGCATTCTATATGCAATTCAAAATCATTTACAACTGAGTTTTACCCATACTAAGTTTTGGGATATGGAAATCACGGAGCGCACGGTAAAACCACTGGCGATCAAAGAATCGCAACACCGCTGGTATTTAATCGCGTGGGATAATAATACTGAAATGATTAAAAACTTTGGCTTTGATCGTATTACCAACTTACGCTTTTTAGATACGAAGTTCAAACCAATGACTGTCAATATTGAAGAGAAGTACCAACATGCTTTTGGTGTCGAAACCTATTCAGAACCACAAAAAATAATCTTAGAATTTACTTGGCAACAAGGAAACTACATAAAATCATTTCCGTTGCATTCTTCGCAAAAAATAATGAGCGATAGTGATGATAAATTAGTAATTGAATTGTTCCTGCATCCTACTAATGACATCGCAATGGAATTATTAAAATATGGTGCAGAAGTGAAAATTATAGAACCCGAATCGTTGCGAAATGATATTAAGAATCGCGCAGTGGAAATGATGAAGTTGTATGAGTGAGAAATGTATTGTTGAAAATTTTTTGATTAATGAAAACAGCCTGAAACTGCTTTTGAAAATAACGAATTATTCTTAAATAGTAATTTTGAATAATAAGCCACACCGTAAAAACTAATATGCTGTTTCCCTGCAAGATTTTGAAAACTTTGCAGGAATTAAGGTCTAATAAGAATTTAAAGTAAACAGATAAACAGTATTTTATTATAGCAATCCTAATTGCAAATTGTTTTGTATTTTATTTTATAAAAATTTGTAAATCAAAATCCTGTCGCAAGAATATTAACTGAAATAGCATCGCCTAGCTTTAGATCCTCAGAAACTCCCATAACAATGTTAGTACAATGACCAGTTTTATTTTGGATATAATCATTTATTTCACCTATTTCATCAATTGTAATTTCCACTTTTCCAGAGCTAATTGCTAATAGAATATTTTGTGCCCCTTCTATCTTACTTTTTAATAATAGCGAACCTTTTAATGCTGAAATAACAGTCGCCTCTGCTCTATCTGGTCCCGTGGCTTTTGCAGATCCTATGAAGACGCTAGCACTATTAGATAATACTGCTCTTATATCATCAAAATCAGGTTCCTTATCATCATCGATATTTACCCTACTAAAAACAATCACATTTTCAATTATATTTTTAATTGCTTCTTTAATAGTCTCATTAATTTTTAATGATTGCTCCTCAAAACTCAGATTTCCATATACTTTTTCCAATGTAGCAGTATCAATAACTAACAAAGAATCTAGCGGATTAGGCAGTAGACTATTTTGACATAGAACTAGCTTTGACGTTTTTATGCCTCCTTGCTCTGCAGCTGCAGTCACAATCGCTAAACTAATAACCTCTTTATTTTTAGCAAATTCAGCTATTATTTCTACATTGCTTGAATCAATATTTTCGGCAATAATGAGGATTATTTTAGTTTTTTCATCAACTATTTCATCCAGATTATACCCTATATGATACTTTTTACCATTTAAATCGCAGTTCTCTAATACAGAGCTATTCACACCGACATTAAGCTGTGTTTTGTTTGATTTAAGACCGCTTTTCGAAGAAACTAGACTTGCTTCAAACACCGCTAAACCAAGTCCTATACAGCCAGTTTTGCGTAAGTGATTGATCGTGGAAATTCCTCGAACACCAACTCCTACTACCTTTATCATTCCTATTAGAATTTCGGGTATTTCAATTCTATTCTTTAAATCTTCTAAGTTATTATCCATAATACTTCTTTAAATTTTTCCCAAGCTACAAGAGATGTCCGCCAAGAGATGACGTTTCAAAATATATTTATAAATGAATCACTATTAAACATAATTAAAACCATTACTATATTTTTTGCCCGTCTTGGGGTCGGCAAAAAAGTTTAATATATTTTATTATCACAAGAATATAAATGAGATTGACTCCAATTATTCTCATTTAATAGAATTAATACTCTAAAAATATGTGTATTGTCTTTAATTAGAGAAAAAATAAGTGATTTTCACCAAGTATAAGTTTATTTCACGTACTTTTGAGTAATCATTTTTCATAAATACACATGGATATTAATCATTTTTCACTTAGGATAAGTGTTTTTCACGGCTACAAAACACCTGAAGACGGAATTTTAGTGGGTTATGGTGCTCTAATGGAAGCATTTACTTTGCCTATACCATTACCTGCTCGTTTATCATTAATAAGTACTAAAAAACGTCAATATGAAACTGATCATTGGCAAGTACTTACCTCACGTCATGAACCGGAAGATACACTCTATAAACAGTTAGTATTTGCTTTAAAATACGAAGGAATAAATTTATTATTCTTTAAAAAACTATTTGAAAAACTATCAAAAGAAGCAATAACTTCATTAGTACAAATAGAACCATTAGGACAATACAGCCGTAAAATATGGTTTTTATATGAATGGCTTACTGGTCAGACTTTGGATATTCAAGATTTGAGTAAAGGCAATTTTGTTACTTTAGTTGATGAAGATCTACAATTTGCTTTATCCATAAGTGTAAATTCCAGCAGACATCGTATAAAAAACAATTTGCCTGGCACGGTTGATTTTTGTCCGTTAATATTCAAAACCCCTAAGTTAAACAATTATATAGTTGAAAATCTTTCAGGTAAAAACAATATATTTTTAAATGCTATTCGAAAAGACGTATTACAACGCGCATCAGCATTTTTATTATTAAAAGATTCCAAAGCATCCTTTACCATAGAGGGAGAAGTTCCTACCAATACTAGAGCAACTAGATGGGGAAAAGCTATAGGTCAAGCAGGTTCAAAACCCCTAGACAAAGAAGAACTATTGCGACTACAGCAAATAGTAATAGAAAATAGCCGTTTCCTAAAAATGGGTTTTAGAGATGAAGGTGGCTTTGTAGGAGAACATGATAGAACCAGCGGAGAACCTATACCGGATCATATTTCAGCAAAATGGGAAGATCTAGAAAAACTAATAGATGGAATACTTGCAACTTACAAAATTGTTGAAGAAACAGGATTCAACGCTGTTTTAGCAGCTGCAAAAATAGCTTTTGGATTTGTTTTTATACATCCATATGTGGATGGTAACGGCAGAATACACCGTTATTTAATACATCATATTTTAACCAAAATGCAATTTGCACAACAAGGAATAATCTTCCCTGTTTCGGCTTCTATTTTAAATCATATTGACGATTATAGAATAGTATTAGAATCCTTTTCACATCCATTATTAGACTTTATAGAATGGAAAACTACAAAGTCGAACAATGTAGAAGTTTTGAATGAAACGATTGATTATTACCGCTATTTTGACGCAACTAAACAAGCAGAATTCTTATTTGATTGTGTCAATGATACTATTGTAAATGTAATTCCTACTGAGGTAAACTATTTACAAAAATACGATGCTATGAAAAAATATTTGGATGATATTTTTCAGATGCCCGACAAAACAGTTGCCTTGCTCATTCGCTTTTTAGAACAAAATAATGGAAAACTTTCAAAAAGAGCTTTAGAAAAAGAGTTCAGTGTCCTATCTGAAATTGAGATAAAGGAAATTGAAGAAAATTACATTTCAATTTTTGATAACTAACTTTGTTCACTGCGCAATAAAAGTTGCTTAAACTATCTTTTTAATATGCCTACATCCGCAATAAAAAGGAGTGACGAAAAGGAGTGACGAAAACAATAAAAAACAAGTTTAAAACAAGATTATCCAAAATATTAGTGTTGATTTACAAACACTTATGTATATTAGTAAGATAAATCTGGGATTCATAACCCTGAGGTCACGGGTTCAACTCCCGTCTTCGCTACGAGAACAAACCCTTAAACAACAACTGTTTAAGGGTTTTTTATTTAGTCAGAAACTCAAAAATCGTTTCTAGAAAATTATAACATGTTAGATATAATTAATTAATAGTCCGTTACATAATTTGGGCAACCAAAACACTTAACATTCAAATCAAATTGATAAGTCAAAGACAATTCGTAGATCCCACCTGTCTTTCCAATTTTTGAAGTACTAAAGTCGTGAGACAAGCCAAATTTCAAATGTTCGTATTGTAGTCCTGCAAAAACATTCAATGAAGTTACAAGATGACTATCTTTCGCTTTTGTCCCCGGATTTGTTGCCACTGATAAACCAAAAAATACATTTCTAAACATTATTGAGGATCCAAGGTCCAAGCGATTATATTCTCCCTGATTCATATAATTTGCAGTAAGGAGGAATTTCGTTTCGTATGGAAAAAACGCTACATCTAAATAATCAACGACTAGAAACTCATATCCTGCACTTGCAGACAAAAACATATTTAGCGGAATATTTTTATCGGCTACAAACGAGATGTTGGGTTTATTAAGATGTTTTAATGAAAGTCCAAACCAAGAGTTTTCATTGTTCACAACCATTCCAGCTGTAAAGTCAAAAAAATTGAATCTATCATTTAGTAACGTTGGATCAATGGTGGTAGGATTGATAATTCCTGATCCAATATTAATTTGGTCCGATAATAATAAATTACTAAAACCGAAAGATTTTGTACCAAAGCCGATCTCTATTGCAGGTCTAAAAAACCAATTTTCATTTAGTGTAACTCTATAAGCATAATTAACATTAAACTGAGTAAAGCTATATTTTGTGTTATTCTCCCTATGATTTAGTATACTAAAACCCACACCACTATTAGCCTTTTCGCTCCATGTATTAATGAAAGCGTAATCAGTATCAATTTTCAACTCTAAATCTGGCCATTGTGATCTGTGAATTACACCTGCATATGTAGTTTCTAAAAATCCAGAAAAACCGGGGTTCAGTGTTTCTGGGATTAAAAAGTATTGCGTAAAGATGGGATCCTGCGCTTTTACTTCTGAGAAGAAGAAGCAAGAAAATATCGTGAATAGTATTTTAAATTTCATTTCTATTTTATTTTATGAGTACAAATGCACCTTGATCCTTTATCATTTTTCCATAAAATGTTTTACCACTTATTTTATAGTAATAATTACCATTCTCAGCTTCTTTATTGTTTATTTTACCATCCCATCCTCTAATATTATCCCCTAATTCTGAATAAATTAGTGCTCCCCATGTATCATAAACAGCAAATTGGATTTCGTTTAATCCCAAAAATTCAGGAGCATAGTAATCGTTAAAACCGTCATCATTAGGCGTAAAAGCTGTTGGAGGAATTAATTTGTAGCCTTTATCTATTGTTAAAGTGACAGTACTATTGTATACGCATCCAAAAGGGTAAGTTACAGTTTGACTCACGACATAAGAAGCTTCTTTTTTATAGTTATGAATTGGATTTTCTTCATTCGAAAAAGTGCCATCTCCAAAATCCCAAGAAACATTAGTATAATCTCCAGTTGCAGTATTAAAAAACTGAATGGGATCTTCGATAGAATAAAATCCATATGTTTTGTAAGCAATTGAATTTGAATTAAAAGATGGTGTTCCCAACTCAGGAATCGCAACGTTAAAATTATACGTAGCACTACACCCTCTAGAATCTATTGCATTTAGAATAATTAATCCATTTTGAGAGGTTTCCATTTTTTCATTATTTGGTCCACTAACAGTTCCGCTTGACCATATAAATTGATAAGGAGGAATTCCACCAGTAGTTTTGGCGATAAATGATTGGTTAACTACTTTAGTTACACAATCAAAATTAGTTACAGTTTCAACTTTCACAACGATTGGCGCTGGTCGCAATATAACGTAGCTTGCAGAAGCCGTGCAATTTCTAGCATCTTTTACAGTTACTAAATAATTACCAGCTGGAATAGTATTTAAATCCTCACTGATTGAGCCATTTGACCAGGAGTATGTGAAAGGAGGAGTTCCCCCAGAAACTAGCAAGTTGATTGCTCCACTATTAGCATCATTACATTCTAGAGCATTAGTTAAATTTGCATCTAAAACTAATTTTTGCGGTTCAATTATGATAAAGGTTCGTACTATTTCGCAAGGAGTTCCATCAATTATCGTAGCCGTATAAGTTCCAGTATTAAGATTATTTCGAATAGTGCCTGATAAACTACCATCACTCCACACTAATTTTAAAGTGGGCTTTCCTCCTACTAAGTTTAACTTTATACTTCCATCATTTGCTCCAAAGCAAGAAATTTGAGTTACTATTGGATCTATTTTAAAAACTGCAGCTTCTGGTATAGTAACGGTTACTATTTTTACACAGTTATTTGCATCAATTATCGTAGCTGTATAATCTCCTGCCGCTAAATTGTCTTGGTAAATTCCCGTAGCTAGGTTATTCCATGATACTGAATATGGTTCAACACCTCCTGAGATCGTTAAATTGATTGAGGCATCATTATTACCGTAACAAACTATCGGTGTTGTAACTACAGAAACTACAACCGCTGTTGGCTGCGTTATTATTATGGCTAAATTATCCGTACATCCGGAATTGTCGGTTACTAAAAGCTGATAATTTCCTGCATAGACTCCTACTAAATTCTGATCACTACTAGCAAAATTATTTGGACCCGTCCATCTAAAACTATATCCACCTGCTCCTACTGTACCTCCACTAACATCCACATCAATACTTCCAGTTTGAGCGCCAAAACAAAGTACGTTCGTCTGGCCCAACAATTGTATTTTAAGAACTGCAGGCTGCGTTATTGTGTAAACGGCTGTCTTTAGTCCGCAATTATTGCTATCGGAAACTGTTACTTCATAAACACCTGGATTTAAACCACTAACATCTTTCAAATTCGAAAATGCAGCACCATCTTTTGTCCACGAAAAAGTATAGGCTGGTGTACCGCCATTGACTGTAATTTTAATCTCTCCATCTGAATCACCAAAGCAAGTAATATCTTTTTCCAAATTAGTAGTAATTGATATATCGCTCGGTTCTGTAATCACGACTTGCTGCACTTTTTGACATCCGTTAGCATCAGTAACTGTTAAATTATATATTCCAGCAGCTAATCCAGCCGCATTTAGTGTGGTGTTTACGTTTGCAGTGTCCCATAAAAAACTTAATGGCAATGTTCCTCCAGAAACAGTTACTGCTACTGAGCCGTTACTAGCACCAAAACAATTTACATTAGTTTGCGATGCTATTGCTGTCATTATCCCGTTCGGCTCCGTTATAGTTACTTGTTGTACTACTGAACAATTATTAGCGTCCGTAACTGTTACATCGTACATTCCCACCGCTAAATTAACTCCAGTCGCGGAAGTTTGAATTGGCGCTGTATTCCACAAATAGCTATATGGAGCAGTTCCTCCTTGTGGTACAATGGTCGCTGAGCCAGTACTACTTCCTGAACAAGCTACATTTATTTGTGCTGAAATAGAAGTTAAAATCGCCGACGGTTCATCTATTAAAATTGAAGAGTTTGTTGTACATCCATTCGCATCCGTCACAGTTACTACATAATTTCCTTTAGTTAATCCTGAGGCTGTTGCCAAAGTTTGCATAGGTACTGTATTCCACGAATATGTGTACGGTGCTGTACCGTTTGTAACCAAAACCGTTGCATTTCCATCGCTTCCGTCAAAACAACTTACGTCACTGGAATTAGATATTGCAGAGGTCAAACCTGCTGCTGGTTGACTTATTATTATTTGCTGAATTTTTACACAGTTATTACTATCCGTAACAGTCACATTGTATGTTCCCGCTATAAGTCCAGTTGCAGTAGCAGAGTTATTAGCTGGAAGTGTGTCCCAAGAGAACGAATAAGGTCCCACTCCACCACTAGCATTTAAAGTAGCCGATCCTGTGCTATTTCCGAAACATAAAATATTTGTTTGTGTACTAATTGATGTTACTAATTCTGTAGGTTCAGTGATTATAACTTGTTTAGTTGTAGCACAATTATTGGCATCAGTGATAGTAACAGTATATGTTCCTGCCCCTAAACCACTAGCAGTTGTGGTGGTCTGAGCTGGAGTCGTGTTCCATAAATAAGTTAAAACACCGCTACCGCCACTTGCAGTAACAGTCGCTGAGCCTATAGCATCACCATAGCATAAAATATTTGTTTGCGAATTTATCGAAGCGATTATACCTGCTGGTTCTGTAATACTTATGCCTTGAATTGTTTTAAAACTACCGTTGGCGTCAGTAATTTTTACATCATAAATTCCTGCCTTTAAGCCTGAAAAAGTATATGTACTTAATGTGGTATTTATATTAGTTTGAACGACACCACCTCCTTGTATTATCAATTCATATTTATACGGTGCAACCGACTGCTGAATAATATCAACTTTTATTACACCTGTTAAATACCCACTGCAAAAAACATCACTATGGGAAGCTAAATCCTCTTCAATTATTAAAATCTTTGGCTCTGATAATGTAAAATTAAGCGCAATTGGTTCGCAAAGTCCGTCATCTATAGTAAGAGTATAATCTCCTGCAGATACATTCGAAATATCTTGCGTTACAGCCGTAAATCCGTTTGGACCTGACCATAAATAACTATAAGTACCTGAACCACCACTTACACTGATATTAATTGCAGCGTCACTTGCACCAACGGTACTAACGTTAAAACCATTAAAATTAGATATTATACTTGAGGTTACAATTGATGGATTTACAGTAATACTGTAAGTAGATGCGGGACCTTCACAAAGAACTCCATTATTTACTGTTGCCTTTGCATTGTAAAGTATTGTCAATGGATTTGGAGTGGAATTGCTTAAAGTTTGAACTGGAATACTATTCACCCCTGAAGCTGTCGCTCCGTTAATTCCTTCGGGAATTGCCGCTGTCCAATTAAAACTAACATTTCCTGTCGTTAAAGTTGATAAATTTATTATTGAAGAATCGCTTCCTGAACACAGCGTTTGATTCAGTCCTGAAAACGCAACTTTGGGAGAAGGATTAACCGTTATTTTAACCTCAAATGGCGTACCATTACAATTTCCTGATTTTGGAGTTACTAAGTAAGTCGCTGTAGCGATTTGGCCTGTAACATTGACAAGCGTTTGACTAATAGAAGTCTGCGGAGTATTTTGAGCTATTGCTCCCGTTATT
The DNA here is from genome assembly GCF_039123485.1 of Flavobacterium sp. PL12. Classification (NCBI taxonomy): domain Bacteria; kingdom Pseudomonadati; phylum Bacteroidota; class Flavobacteriia; order Flavobacteriales; family Flavobacteriaceae; genus Flavobacterium; species Flavobacterium sp. PL12. The sequence goes on along the minus strand of NZ_JBANDI010000004.1, from coordinate 34,416 downwards.
GCTCCTAAAGGACTTATTACGGCATCGCTCCATGTATAAACAGTACCCGCTGGCACTATGTTTCCTGCGTCGTCAACTGGAGTGATTGAAAATGCAGAATTACTACAAATAGTTTGAGCAGTTGGAGTTGCTATCGTAGGTTTTGGTTTTACAGTTATTGTATAAGTATATAAGCCTCCCAAACAAGTTGCTCCTCCAGCAATACTTGCTGTTGCGTTATATACAATAATGATATCTGCATTTGTGGTGTTGGTTAAAGTCTGTGTAGGAATAGTTGTGGTCCCTGAGTTTTCGATTGTCTGCAAAATGCCTGCAGGTTGAGTTGTTGTCCAAGCAAAAGTAACTCCAGGCGTAGTACTATTTAATGTTACTAATGCAGTAGTGGTTTCAGAACAAATAATTTGTGGCACGGGCGAAAAAGTTACAGCAGGAGATGGATTCACTGTAATTGTAAAAGTTTTGGATTCGCCTGGGCATCCATTTATCGATGGCGTTACAGTTATAGTAGCAGTTATTGGAGCTGCTGTGACATTACGTGCCATAAATAAAGGAATATCTCCAGTTCCGCTTGCAGCAAGACCTGTAGATGGTTTATTATTTGTCCAGTTGTATGTTGAACCAGAAACATTTCCGGTAAATGAAATAGCAGTGGTTGATACTCCATTACAAACTTCTTGGTTAAGAGGTTGGTCAATAGCTGGAGTTGGATTTACAGTAATTGTAAATGAGGTACTTGCACCCTGACACGTAATTGTATTAGGCGTTACTGTTATATTCGCTATTACAGGAGTTGTACCCGTATTTACCCCCGTAAAACTTGCAATATTTCCAGTTCCTGAGGCAGCTAATCCTATTGCGGGATTATCGTTTGTCCACGAATATGTAACTCCTGGATCTGTACTCCCAAAATTAATAGCGGTAATTATTTCATTATTACATTTTACAGTATTTGAAATTGCAGTAATAACTGGCGTTTTATTGATTATAACATTAACCGGCATTATCACTGAACAGCCGTTAGCATTTTGTGCTTTTATATAATAAGCTCCGGTTGTTGTTATTGTATTTGCATTTGACAATGCTAATGAAGCTGAACTGTTTTTCCAATAAGAGAATGTCAATCCACTGTCTGAACCGACAGTAACGCTTGCACTTTTTAAATCAATTGAGTTCGGACTACAAATAGCAGGTGGATCTGTGATAACTAAATTAGGTATGGCATTTGCACTTACTGTCCCAGAGGCACTCGAACTTTCGCATTCCGTTGCACTACTCTTTATAAGTACAGTATAAGCTCCTGGCACTGTAGTCGAAAAACTCGCTACACTTCCAGGATTCGCAAATCCGATTGGAACAGTCCAAACGTACGTGTAAGCTCCAGCTATTCCGGCTGTAGCTTTTACAGTTGCTGGCAATCCCGAACAAACTACTGAACTATTTACAGTAACTGTAGGTATTGCATTAACAGTAATAGTTGCCGTTTTCTGGCACCCATCTAAATTAGTATACGTAATTGCGCTTGTTCCTACCGAAACCCCAGTTACAATACCAGCATTATCAACTGTTGCAATAGTATTAGACGAAGATGTCCACGGATTTAATGTTGCAGGAGTTCCACTTCCTGTTAAAGTAGTTGTTGAACCGAGGCAAACATTCAAAATTCCCGTTATAACTGGAGCTGGATTGACAGTAAAAGAAGCGCTAACTTTACAATTATTGCTATTGGTATATGTTATTATTGTATTACCTGCAGCAACTCCAATAACAACTCCAGAATTATTAACTGTTGCAATAGCAGTATTAGAAGATACCCACGGGCTTGTAGTTGCTGGAGTTGAACTTCCACTTAAACTAGAATTCTGCCCTACACAAGCAGATAAGTTGCCAGCTATTGTAGGTGTTGGAAAAATAGTAAAAGTTTTTACAGTAGCTACAGTAGTATCACAATCGTTAGTAACTGATAATGATACAGTAAAATCTCCTGACGAATTATAAGAGACCGATGGTGTTGCACTTGATGAAGTGGAAGGTGTTCCCCCTGGAAAGCTCCAAGCGTAAGTTAAAGTACTTGAAGTTGGAGCACAATTTTTAACAATTGCAGTAGGATTTATTGTAGTGCTTGTTGATGCTTGACAAAAATTAGTAATCGTATTTATAGCAACTGTAGGTGGTTTTTTAACGATTACTGTCTGAGGGGAAGATGTCAAAAATCCACATGAATTTTTTGTCGTTAAAGTTATAGAATAAGTACCTGGCTGCGTAAAATTATAGTTTGCATCAATAGTAGTTTGATCAGGTATAACTACCGTTACTGATCCACAAAAACCGCTACTATAAGAAACTTTCCATAGATAAGTTGGAGTTGAACATTGGTTTGTTAAATTAGTATCATTTGTCGCAATCACTTGCAACGGAGCACAACCTTCTTTAGAGTTTATTGTGAATTGAGGAACTAATGCTGGTTCAATACAGATTTTTTGTGTCTTTATCTCTAGTCCACAGAAATTTTGAGAAGTAAGAGTTACTGTATATATTCCTGCTGCAAGAAACTTATGAGTGATGTTTTGCGGTGATGAAAAAGTCGTCGTTATAACCGGAGTTCCATCACCAAAATCCCAAGTAAAAATAGATTTTTGATCGCAAGCTAGTCCATATCCAGAAACAGTTGTATTTGTAAACAGAATATCAGTATTTGAACAGCCTTTAACTGGAGCAGTAAAATCAGCTTTTGGTTTAGTTAAAACTGATATATTTCCTAAAGTAAATGGCGTTGTTCCACAAGCGTTTTTTACATCCAATTTGACTTGAAAACTTGGAGCTGGACAGCTACTTGTTTGATAAATATGAGGAATAGGATAATTAGATGAAATTGATGGATTTAGAGCATTAAAAAATTCAGAGGTAACCAAAGTTCTCTGAGATAAAACTACTAAAGGAGTGCCATCACCATAATCGATGCTGTAAGTTGTATCAGGAGAATTCGTGCCCCAATTAGATATTGAAAATTGAAGATTAGGGGTTGGTGCACATAGATTTTGAGTAGATCCAGGGCTGTTCAAACCACCTAGCGGATTTGACACGTTTTTTATTATATATGTTTTTGAATTTGCACACCCATTATTTCCAATCGCTGTAATAATCATCTGATATGCACCTATTAAATTATAAGTATGCTGTTTTGGAAAAGTTACATTATTTTCAGTGCTTCCATCACCCCAGTCAATCGAATATGAACTTATACATATGGACGAAGATGCGTTTCCTACAGTTATACTGTACATAGAGTTTGACGAAGCCTGTGAGCAATTGCTAAAGGGATCGAAAGGACTTACAACATCAACAAAATTAATATCTGGTTTCTGTAGCACATTAATTGGATAGCTTTTTTTAATTGTACAACCGCCACTTTTTACTGTTAAAGTCACATTAAATGTACTAATATTACATCCTAAAGCATTATAAGAATGGGAAGGATTTTGTTCCTCTGAAAAAGGACTTCCATCTCCAAAATCCCAAGAATAAATGTAAGATCCCGAACCTGAAATAGTAGAATTAAATTGAACATTAGCTCCTGAACACTTATTATCATTGGTAAATGTAAAATCGATATTCGGAGGAGCATCTACGCTTACAGACTCACTACCCGTTTGATTAATTTCTGAAATAGGTAAAGACGAGTCGCGAACACTTAGCAAAGTATAAACGAAAATTCCAGCGGCTCCAGTAGGAACATTTACCATTATGGAATTTCCAGTTGTAGTAGAAATAGTTTCAGTGCTGCCGTTTAATGTATAATTAAAAGTATAGGGAGCCATTCCGCCAATTCCTTTAAAAGTAATAACTGGACTTGTTCCATTTTGACAAACTGATGTTGCACTAGCTGTAATAGTTGCTGAAGGCACTGCTAATACAACTGCTAGGCTGTCTAAATCTTTTCCAGTATTTTCATCACTAGCATTTGAAACTTTTGCACTCAATGAGTTAATTGACAATAGTAAAACAAATAGAAATACAATTGAGTAAAGTTTTTTCATAATCATATTTTTAAGAGTAATACATATTAACCTCATTCACTTATTTGGAAAAAGATGGATTTGCCAAATATAGAGTATTAGTCTTAATTAATTTTATGATTTCTTTCACACTTTTATTCTTAATATGTTAATTTTCTTAACAATTATTTCGTAGTTGTATTTTTATAGTCAAATGAATAGAATAATAATCGATTCCATTAATAAATACAAAAAAAACCTGCTAAAAAGCAGGTTTTTTTTAATATTCATTCATAATATTATTGAGCAAATTCTAGACTTTTCAATTTATTCCAACCACCACGTGTGAAATCTGGGATTTCAACTGGTGCAGAATTATTATCAAGAGATTTTTCAGTTAATGGTGCTAGACAAGACCATTCTGCTAGATCGTAAACATCCATATCTAATGGCAATCCATTTTGTAAACAGTAAATTAAACGGTAATCCATGATAAAATCCATACCACCGTGTCCACCTACTTTTTTCGCTTTTTCTTCAATACCTTTAACGATAGGATGCTTGTATTTTTCCATCAATGCTTTTTTAACTTCTGCAGGAACAAAACTATGCGCATTTAAATTTTCGTGATTCGGTGCTACATCGTTTCCGATAGCTTTTGAATCTAATGCATAACCTTCTGTTGGGTATTTATTAGCAAAACCTTTAGTTCCACTCAATTGGTACATACGGCTATAAGGACGAGGCGAAGTTACATCATGTTGAATTTGAATAGTTTTTCCTTTTTCAGTACGAATCATTGTCATAGTGTGATCACCATTTCTAAAGTCTTTCACATCTTCACCCGTTTTTTCTTTAATATAAGCAGGATTTCCAACTGCCTTTGTATCCATAGAAACCAAGTAGTTCATTTTATCACCACGGTGAATATTTAAAGCTTGGCAAGCAGGTCCCATTCCGTGTGTCGCGTAAACATCTCCGCGGTGTTTCTTGTTGTAATCCATTCTCCAGTTCCCTTGGTATGCTCCCCAGAATGGTTGCAATCCGTGAATATAAGCTCCTTCAGCATGAAGAATTTCTCCAAACAAACCTTGTTGAGCCATATTTAATGTAGTTAATTCGAAGAAATCGTACACACAGTTTTCTAACATCATACAGTGCTTACGAGTTTTTTCAGAAGTGTTTACCAAATCCCAAATCTCCTTCATTGTCATCGCTCCAGGAACCTCGATGGCTACGTTTTTACCATCTTTCATTGCTTGAACTCCCATTTCTGCATGGTGTTTCCAATCTGTTGCAATATATATAAGATCCACATTAGGCAGCTTAGTAACTTGACGCCATCCTTCTTCACCAAAAAACTCTTGAGCTTTAGGTAAACCAGCTTTTTCTAAAATTTTATTAGCTGATTTTGCTCTGTCTTCTAATAAATCACAAAGTGCTACAATTTCGACACCTGGAATATGTGTCATGCGCTCTACAGCACCTGGACCACGCATACCTAAACCAATAAATGCTACGCGAACTGTAGGTATTGGATCAATTGCTAAACGCAAAACATCTGTTTGTCCTTTAGCACGTTTTGGTGTTGGGGTTTTAATCATTTGGGCAGACATATTAGCCCATCCTACAAATAGACACGCTATTAGTAAAAATTTAGAAATACTACTTCTCATGTTTAATTAATTTAGTTTGTAATTTTTAGTACGATGCTTTATGCGCATCATTTTTATGTTTATCTATCAAAACCTTTACTGAGGTAATGTATTGAAATCAATATTTGGCTTTCTATTCGTGAGCGGTCTTGTGAATAAACTACCTTTAGTTGTGAATTCATTATAAAAACCACCGTTTTTTAAATAAAAAGCATCTTTGTTTATACCTCCTGAGTAATCCATTCTGTAACCTTGCTCTGCCGTATTATCAGCAGAAAATCGAGCCGTATTCAGTTCATTCCAATTTCCTTTCTCGTCACAAAACCATTGATTATTGAATTCCACCATTCGAGACAAATCACCTTGTTCTGGAATAAAATTTTCTAAAAACGAATGAAAACGCTTTAAATAGGTATTCGTTTGCGGACGATTAAAACTTGCTATTAATTTCCATTCGCTAGTTTCAGGAGCAAAAAAATAAGCCCTATACGTTGTTGAATTATTACCTTCTGGTTTACCCCTCAATAGAAACTTATAAGTATTTCCCGCTATCCAATTATATTTAAAATAACTTTGACCGCCTGAACCTTCATTACCAAATTCTCCCGTTGTGACATTCACTCCTTTTTTTAATAATTTTATTTTATGAGACTCAGGAATACTTTTAGGATCATCAGTAGTAAAAGGACTCCATACAGAAAACAAAACTCTTCGTTCTGTAGCTGAATTAACTTGAATTCCAAAATAACCTTCGCCAAAACCATTAGCCATAAAATAAGAACCTATTTTATCTTGCCCTACAGGCACAGTCAATTCATTGTAATACCATTCGGCATTTACTGTGTCTGGTACTTGATAATTTAAGTGAACTGACGCTCCACGCCTACCCCAATGATAAAAATCTCCTTCATTATTAGGGACGTATGAAATTTTACCATCAAAGTTATCACTGCTAATTACTAAACGATTTATAGCGGGAAAGCTTTTTTCAGTTTTATTTAATCCTTTAATTACGACTGCTACATAACCTTGACTGTTAATTTCCCAAGTTCCCACGACAATCCCTTTTTTGGTCGAAGATGCATCTAATTTTATTCTTTTAGATATATTGTTAATTGAAAATTCTAGTTCAGATTTTCCAGTAATAAGGACAGAATTGTCAATTGAAATTTCGAATTTGCCTGGTTTAGAAACTCTGAAATAAACAGTAAAATATTCCTCTGAATTGGTCCAATTCTCTATACCATTATCTGTAATCGTTCTGTTTCCTTCACTATGTTTTGAACTATACGCGTTACCCGCTAAAGGAATCGATACTCGTACTTTTTGTTTGCTGTCATTATCTTTCTTTACCAAGTATTTATTACTAGTAGCGCATGCGGCTACTGCAAGTAATAAATAAAAACAAATGAATTTAAAGTATTTCATTCTATATTAAAAATAAATTATTTACAAAATTCACTAAGTATTGTAAATAATCCCCCTAATTCAATAGAGGGATTATCAATAAATAGTATGTGTTATGGATTTTGGGTTAAGGTACCAGGATACGCATTAATTTCAGATTGTGGAATATATTGTACCACTCTTAAACTAGTTGCTGGATAATCAACCATCGGTGTATGTGGACCTGGATAACGACGCGTCATCGTTTGACCATTTCTATAAACATCATAACCTCTGTGAGCTTCAAAAGCCAATTCTAATTGACGTTCTTCATCTATTAATGTCGAAGCATTAGTAGCTGTCAAAGCTGTATAACCACCGCCAATAATTGATCTTTCTCTAATCAGATTTAGATTAATTTTTGCATTTTGATAATCTCCTTTTTTAGCATAAGCCTCAGCTAAGTTCATGTAAATTTCTCCTAACCTAGAAATAATAGGAGAGTTTAAATGAGAGTCATTATTTTGTAAGGAAGCTTTTGTTATGTAATACATTGGGTACACACGATTCAATAACATCATAAAATCTTTCTCTCCTACATAAGTTTTACCTTGATAATTAATTGAATATTTGTTTTCAGCTGCATCTACTACCGTTAAATTATATTTTACGTTAGATATGGTAATAAAAAAAGAACCATCGCTATTTGTTTCTAGCGGTTGTTGCAAATAATTAAAACCTATTTGTACGCCGCCATTATCTTTTAAATCGTAAATAAATCGAAAGGCTTGAGTTTTATTATTTGCGGAATTAGTTACATATTGAGGATCAATAAATGCCCAACGTGCATCATTTTTTTTACCTGCTTTACGCAATAAATCTAAATACTCACCACTTGCATACATTTCGCCCCAACCTTGACCTTGAATATTAGCATACATCCCACCTATTCCATAAAAGTGATCAAATCCCGAGAACTCTGAAGCTACACGCTTCACTGCAAAAATTGTCTCTTTCTGTGCTGCATCATCTGGAGCATAGGTATTGTATTTCATGAAATCTGACCTACTCAATAAATTATATCTTCCACTAGAAATCACTTTATTTGAATACTCAATTGAAAGATCAACATATTGTTGATTTGGATTTGCGTAAGTACCACTCATGTACAAGTAAATTCTTGAAAGCATGGCTTGAGCAGCTTCTTTTGTAGCGTAAGCAGCATTTCTATTTTCCGTCATCAATGCTTCTCCTTTTTTTAAGTCACTAATAGCTTGCTCATAAGTCGCTTTCACGGTAGCACGATCTGGAAGTTGCAAATTATCAATATCATCCGGCATACCGTTTACGACAGGAACTCCTAAATTAGATTCAGGAGAATCATAATATGGTCTTCCATAAGCACGACTCAAGTAAAAATAAATCATTCCTCTTAAATAGTACGCCTCACCTAATTTCTGATCGATTTGACTACTTTCTCCTTCTTTAATAATTTTTATTAAGTCACTTGATTGGGATATAATTTTATAACTATTGTTCCAGAAAACAGATAATCTATCATTATTAGGAATATGCTGGTAGGATATAAAGGAGTAAAATGAATCAGTAGAAGTACCTCTAATCATAATATTATCACCAGGGTATTCACCAATTCGATGCATTATATCTGACCAACCTTTTAACTGTGCGTAACAACCATTTAAAAGCACATCAACTGAAGCCTCTTTATCTGCAAGAATTTTATCTTCAGTGTACGAATTAAATGGTTCTCTATCCAACTCACATGAAATTAGGAATGAAACGGATAGTATTAATATAAATATTTTTTTCATGATTTTTGTTTAAAGTGAAACATTAAGTCCTAATACAATTCTACGAGTTTGAGGATAAACTGATGTAGCTACTCCCGTGATCTGTCCATTTGCTGGTGGAATTTCAGGATCAACTCCAGAAAAATCTGAAATTGTAAATACATTTTCTGCAGACATGAACAACCTAATGTTTGTTGAATTCAGTGCCTTAATAGCAGGTAAATTATATCCTAAAGTTATATTTCTCATTTTCAAGTAAGATCCATTTTCAAGAAAACGAGATGATGATTTATTTGAGTTACTGGAGTTATTATAAGATGCCTGAGGATGCGTAGCGATGTCTCCAGGTTTTTCCCATCTACTCCAGCCACTTTGTAAATTCATTTGATTACGATCTGTATAAGCTCCGTCTGAGTCAAACTCAGCTCTTGCATAATTATAAATCTCACCTCCTACAGAATAACTAAAAACAGCTGATAAATCAAAATCTCGATAAACAAGATTTGTAGAAAAGCCTCCGAAGAAATCAGGTGTATAAGCTCCTATCACAATGGGATCTTTAGCTGCTTCACTATAGCTAAATGTCTTAACACGTTCGCCCGCTGCATTCGTTTCAAACCACTGTGGCTTTCCAGTTTGTGCATCTACTCCTGCCCATTCTGGCAAATACCATGAATCTACATCTAAACCAGGTTTTAACAATTTAGAAGCTGATCCAGCAATACCACTCCCATCACCTACTATTATTTGACTTCTTGTTCCATATAAGCTTGAAACCTTGTTTTTATTGAATCCTATATTGGCTTCAACTGACCATTTTAAATTATCACTATCAATTAAATCCGCTGAAACAGTGGCTTCAAAACCTTTATTATTAACTGCTCCTACATTTTTCCAAATACTTGTAACTCCAATCACACCCGGTAATGGAACTTGATAAAGTAAATCAGATGTATCTTTATCATAATAATCTAATGTTAAATTATATCTTTTTAAGAAAGAAATGTCCAATCCTAATCCAGTGGTAAATGTTTTTTCCCAACTTAAATCTGGATTAGATATTTGAGAGATGAGTGCTCCTGGATTTTCATTGTATCCAGTAGTTAAAGAATATAATGCTTGATGAGGATACAAGCTATTAGGTCGATTCCCTACAGAACCATAACTAGCTCTAAGTTTTAAATTCGTAATGTAATCAGCTTTAAAAAACTCTTCATTATGTACATTCCATCCACCACTTACCGAAAAGAAATTTCCGTATTGTGCATTTGGACCAAAGTTTGAAGCACCATCTCTTCTAATTGAAAACTGTCCTAAATAACGATTATCATATGAATAATTGGTATTTGTTAATAATGACTGAACAGCCCATTGTGATCTATTTCCTTTAACTTTTTCCGGTACAGAAGCTACATCTGTTACAATAAAACCAGGTGCAATTCCAGTTGCAATTCCACTTGTATATTTCGAATTATATTCATTCCATTCATATCCAGCGATTGAGTTAAGAGAATGCTTCCCAAAAGATTTATTAAATTTAAAAAGTTGATTTGTGTACGCTCTATTATAAGATGAAGCATCTTGCTGAATTCTTCCTTGCACTGCTAATCCGCTTGAAGAACGTGGATCTGAATAATACATAGATTCTCCGGTAGAAAAAATATAATTATTAGTAGAAGTAAATGTTAACCAATCTGTAAGTTTAACATCAAAATCAAAGTTACTTCTTATGTCATAAGTTTGAGACTCTCCATAATTCCACTGCAAATCGTACAAATAATTAGAACCTGTAGTGTTTACCCATGTTGGATTTGGTGAATTACCTACTAATGAACCATCAGCTAGATACGGACTATCCCACGGCATATTACCATACATTGCGCCAACAGAATGTTGCTTATCTAATACATCTTTTCTTGTTGCATTTACCTGTGGACGAATTGTTAACCAGTCATTCAATTTATAATTTATTTTAAGCAATAAATTATAACGATTAAAATCATAGCCTTTAACCGCTCCTTTTTCGTCATACACTCCTAATGAAACATAAGTTTTAAAGTTTTCACCACCTCCACTTATTGATAAATTGTTATCTCTTACTAGTCCAGTTCTTGTTGCATTATCCCACCAGTCAAAGTTTTGATCTCGTAATGCGGGAGTCCACCAAGAATTAGTAGAAAATTGAGTTTTATTAGAAAACGAATCGTACAAATCATATAATTCAGCACTCTTCATTATTTTAAAATTACCAGTGCTGAGCGTTGTTGCAGCCATTTTTGAAGAAAAATTTATAACTGCTTTACCGTTTTTACCGCTTTTAGTAGTTACGACAATAACACCATTAGCCCCTTGAGACCCATAAACAGCTGTAGAAGCGGCATCCTTAAGAACCGTCATCGTTTCAATATCAGATGGATTAACATTACTTGAACCTGATCCTACAATTACACCATCAACAACCCATAAAGGGTCTGTACTTCCGTTCACAGTACTCTTCCCACGAATAACAATTTTAGCAGTTCCACCTGGTTGTCCTGAACCTGTATTTACAGAAACTCCTGTAGCCTTACCTGCTAATAAGTTTTCGACAGAGGACGTTGTTGCGTCTACCAATTTTTTATTATCTAAAGTCTGTAAGGAGCCTGTTAAACTTTCTTTTTTTACACGGCTGTATCCCATAACAACAACCTCCTCTAATTTCTGCCCTGTTTCGTTCAAGACGATCTTCATTGGAGTATTCTTAACCGTTACTTCCTGATCCTCCATGCCTAGAAATGAAATAACTAGCAAATTTACATCGTTAGGAATATCAAGTGTGAACGAACCATCAACATTTGTTTGAGTTGAAATTTTAGTTCCTTTTGCAATAATGTTAGCTCCGGGCAACGTCTCACCATTTTTATCAAATACGGTACCACTTACCCTCCTTTGAGCTTGCTCAAATTTGACATTTAACTCATTGTTCCTATTTGAAATTAAGTGTTTATTATCCATATTAATTTCTTTTCCATACATTTTATTTTCAGCTGAAATGGCTGAAAATGGGATGGCCATAGTCAATAAAGAAAGACTCGTTAATTTAACAGCACTTTGCTTAAATGCAATTCCCCATAAATTAATAGGTTTACTTTTTTTTAATAAATTCATACTTGTTAATCGTTTTTGGTTAATAAATTCTCTTTTTTTTAATCTATAATAATTCGTACTACTTGCGTAGAGATTATTACGTCCTGGTGGTTGATAGTACTATAAAATTTATGAAAACTTCGCTCCAATTTCCGGCACTGTTTTCTATTACTATTTAAAATACTGAATAAATAAAAAACTGTGTACGAGCACAAAAAATAACAAATAGATACTTTTTTTCTTTTAAAAATAAAGTTGCACAATTACTCCAAGGAATTTAATTTAAAGTAGCAATCTCAAAGTATACAGCAACAATCTTTTACAATTTGTGTTAAACGCTTCACCTATCTTAAAAAATATAATAAGGGTAAATATATCCCTATTAATTAAAAAGCAAAAATTTAAACTTCAAAAGTTAATAAAATAAGTTTTTTATCCTTTAGATTGAAATAATTTAGATATTTTTGCTTTTATACATAATGAAACACTTAACATAAAGCAATTTTAACTGGAGATGGAAAGACTAGACGAAATAGATATCAAAATATTAAGGATTTTACAGGAAGATTCAAAAAAAACTACTAAAGATATTGCTGAATCACTGCATTTAACCACATCGCCTGTATATGAAAGAATTAAATATTTAGAACGAAAAGGATACATAAAAAAATATGTAGCTTTAATCGATAAAAAGTTAGTTAACAAACCTATCACCGCAATTTGTATGGTTTCCCTACGGTATCACAATGAAGGATTTATTGATAAATTTGACAGTCAAATTAAAGCAATTAAGGAAGTTCAAGAATGCTATCATATGGCAGGGAAAGTTGATTTTTTTTTAAAAATAAATTTAGAAAGCCTTGATGCTTATCATGAATTTATAAGATCTAAGCTTTCTAAAATTGATAACATTGGGGTATTAGAAAGTTACTTTGTACTAAAAGAGATCATGCACACTACGGAATATGATATCTAATTTTAGGATAGGGTTATTTTAAAATTGTATTAAAAATAGCTGTCATGGAATCCAATTTCATAAAACCGACATTAAATTTCTTTTCCTTGGCGACACTAGTAGGTGAAATTACCATGAAATAAAAAAGTACCTTTAAATAATAATGAGAAGATTTTTGAATGCGATTTTTTTTAAAAATAAAAATCAAAGTAAGTGTTGTGAACTAACAACGATTAAATCTAACTTTATTGAAGATCTAATGTCTTTCGGTCCTTTTCGATGCTGGGGTTTTAATCATCTGCGCTTAAACAGAGATCTATCCTTATATAAGTTAAACAGAGAGGACGAATTTAGAATAAGTACTTTTTATTTTAGATAATTTTAATTTGGGCTTACTACAATTACAAAATGAATAATTTTATGAATTATTCAAAACTGCAACTTAACAAAATATAAAATATTTGGAAGCATGTAAGTCTCAAAAAGCGAAATCTGACTGTCTATATATTGAAAAAAGAAGTAACTAAATATTACGTTAAATAAAAAAATGCATTTTCCGAATTTACTATATCTAGCGGTAGCAAAGTGACTGCTGGAATTTCTTTACCAAAAATAAAGTGATCGACTAATTCTGCTAAGCCAAGATAAGCCTGTCGCTTCGGATTTTGATGAATTAAGAAATCGATCACACCGCGATTTAAATAAGATATATTTTCTTGAATTAAGTCATAACCAATTATTGCTATATCACTGCGGTTTAAATCATCTATAATTTCTGCTATTTGATATGCCTTGGAAGTAGTTATAAAAACACCTTCAATAGTTGGGTTTTCATCAATAAACTTTCTAAAAGTAGATTCTATATTTGGATTTTTTAGTTTCAAAGTAACTATGTTAGAATCTTCTAAACCACTTTCGAAACAGTATTTTCTAAATCCCCGTTCTTTTTCCTGCATGTGAACGGCGTTCTTATATCTCTCGTTAATATGTATAATCGCAACTTTCCCGATTCTTGATATCGAATGTAATAATTTGGCCGCTACTCTACCACTTCTATATAAGTCTTGACCAACAAAATTTAAGTTTTGATCGGTCTGCAGCTGATTATTAAATGTACTTACAATTATCTCTTTTTCCTGGTATAAACCTATAGCTAGTAGCGCTTCTTTATAAAATAAGGGAGCTAATAAAACAGCATCTGGCCCAAGCGCTAAAACTGTATTATTAACTTCAACAAAAGATTCAGTGCTTTCAGGATCAAAATAATGACATTTTATAGACAAATTAAAGGCTTTAAATTCTTTAATTGCCTCATCGATTCCTTTGACACAAGGAAGCCAGTATGAATCGAAACTAGGATTAGGAAGAACTACAGCAATAGAATAGATCTTATTGTTTTTTAAATTTCGAGCAATTAAATTGGGCTGATAATCTATTTCACTTAAAACAGCATTTACACTATCAAAAGCTTTTTGAGATACCTTACCTCTTTTATGCAACACTCGATCTACTGTGCCTTTAGAAACCCCAGCCAATGCAGCAATATCTTTAATTGTAAGTTTTTTATCCATAATCGACAAATATATAAAAACTTTGTATGAAACCGTTTTGATTTTTAATTTCTATTTGCTCACCTCAATCTAAAATTTCAAGAAAATTAAATGTTGTCACAAAAATTACTATCTTCCTACTTTTATTTTTAAAGATAAGAGTAGATTGCGTTTTTAAAAAAAATTATGCTTTCCATATTAAGATCGCAAAGTTTAAATACTGAAGTATCTTTTTAAAATCTGAATTTTGATTCAAGAAACAATATTTATTTTCGAAAAAAAGAAAGGCGTTTTTGTTCAAAATTTTCAATAAGTAAGCAAAAATTTTAACTGAAAGGTTCTTGTGAGATGAAAACAAAATCAAATATATCATTAATCAATCAATAATAATCCATTAAGGGCAATTCTTAATAAAAAATGTGTTCGAACACATTTTTTATTAATTCATTTGTTTTTATTAAATAAAATATATAGTTTCGTAGTTCAAAGCTATTAAAATAGTAATTTTTTCGACAAACGACTTATATTAATAGTAGATAAACCTAGTTTTTACAACCGTTTAATAATATTTTTAACATATTTAAAGTGAAAGAAATAATCTCATTAGCACCCGGCAGAACATGTCTTTTTGGAGATCATCAAGATTATCTTGGATTACCAGTTATTGCTTGTGCAATCAGCAGAAGTATAAAACTGACAGCAAAACAGAACGATACGGGAGTATTTAAAATAAATATGGTCGATATCAATCAAGTGCGAATAATCGATATCAACGAAATATTCACTGATTTAGCACCACGCGATTATTTCGCCTCTTCACTACGCGTCCTGAGACGAAATGGTTGTGTGCCAGATGTTGGTTATGACATTACAGTAACTGGAAATATCCCTATAAATTCAGGAACCTCAAGTTCATCTGCATTATTGCTTGCTTGGATTAATTTCTTGGTACATGCATTTGGCGCTAACCAGGAAATCACTCCCGAGTTTATTTCTAAAATGGGGTATCTTTCTGAAGTGGTTGAACATGGTGAACCTGGAGGTATGATGGATCATTATAGTATTGGTGTTGGAAACATTGTTCATATTGACACTAGAGATCCTTTTTCTTTTACAGTAATCGGTACAGAATTAGGAGGTTTAATAACAGGCGTTTCTGGAGTTCCAAAGGAGACAATTGGATTAATTGGCGATTTAAAAGGAAATGCACTGATGGCAATTGGCACAATTAAAGAGCATTTTCCCGAATTTGATTTAAATACTACAGAAATTGAAGATTTAGACAAGTATCTTAACTATTTGCCGGATCGCTTAATTCCTTTCTTTGAAGCAGCTATTAAAAATCACCATTATACAAAAATGGCTTTAATTGAATTTCAAAAACCAGCTCTTGATTTAAAGAAAATAGGAGCATTAATGAATCAGCATCACGAGGTGTTGAGAGATTTACTAAAAATAACTGTTCCAAGAATTGACGACATGATTAATGCGGCATTGAAAGCAGGTGCTTATGGTGCAAAAATTGTTGGCTCAGGCGGCGGTGGAAGCATTGTTGTAATGGCAGAACCGGGTAATGAAGCTCCTATCGTTGAAGCTTTACTTGCAGCTGGTGCAGTCGAAGCGTACGCAGTAACTGTTGATCCAGGATCGAGAATCGAATAAATATATTAAAATTTAAAAAAATAATTATGCATACTAATTTAGTGATTTTAGCTGGTGGAGCTTCATCAAGAATGAAAAAACAAGTTGGATTAGAAAACTTATCTGCTGAAGAAATTGCACAAGCTAATGAGAGAAGTAAAGGTTTAATAGGTGTTGGACCAAATGGCCGCCCATTATTAGACTATCTTTTATTGAATGCAAAAAGAGCAGGATATAAAAACATTTACATCATCATTGGAGAGCAGGGCGATTTATTTAAGGAGTTTTATGGTAATGAAACTAAAAATAATGATTTTCATGGCCTTATTATTTCGTTTGCAACGCAATACATTCCTGAAGGTCGAGTAAAACCATTTGGAACAGCTGATGCGCTATATCAAGCTGTTGAACAATACCCAGAATTAAATTCGCAATCATACTCTGTTTGCAACAGTGATAACTTATATTCAACCGCTGCTTTATTAGCATTGAGAGAAACTGATAGTCCAAATGCATTTATAAGTTACGATAGAGATGCTATGGAATTTCCACTAGAGCGCATTTCTCGTTTTGCTATTGCAAAACTTAATAAGGAAGGATTTTTATTAGACATTCTTGAAAAACCTTCGGCTGATGTTCTGGAAGAATATAAAGACAGTGAAGGAAAATTGAGAGTAAGTATGAATGCTTTTAAATTTAATGGCGAACTACTTTACCCTTATCTTAAAAATTGTCCCGTTCATCCTGAGAGAGATGAGAAAGAACTTCCAACAGTTCTTTTAAACTCTTTAAAAGATCATCCCGACAGCGCATTAGGAATTCCTTTTTCTGAACATGTACCAGATTTAACGGCAAAGGAGGATATTGCTGAAGTAAAAGAATATTTAAAGAATCATTATCCTGAATTAAACTGGGAAAACTAAAATAAGCTCGTCTACAAAAAGAGCTGATTCCAAAAAATAAATATATAATTTTAATTATTGCTAAAAATATAAAATATGACCCAAATTAAAAGTACTGCAGGTAAAGAACAAGGCAGTGTATTGATTCCGATGGTTATTTTAACCTTATTGTTTTTCATTTTAGGTTTTGTAACTTGGTTAAACGGACCGCTAATTCCGTTTTTTGAATTAGCGTGTGAGTTAACGGAGTCTCAAGCTTACTTTGTTGCTTTTGCTTTTTACATCGCGTACTTTGTTATGGCAATCCCATCATCTTGGGTAATCGAAAAAGTAGGTTATAAAAATGGAGTCTCATTAGGCTTAATTGTAATTGCGATAGGTGCTTTTATGTTTTATCCTGCTGCTGAAACAAGAACATTTTTATTTTTCTTAGTTGCACTATTTGTTATGGGAACTGGATTAGCAATTTTACAGACAGCTGCAAATCCTTACGTTGTCGTAATTGGGCCACGAGAAAGTGCAGCTGCGAGAATTAGTATTTTAGGACTTGCCAATAAATTAGCAGGTTTTATCGCGCCACTTGCATTGACAGCACTGGTCTTGTCAAATATGAAGGACTACACAGCAGATAAAATTGCTGCACTTGATGCCGAGACAAAAGCTCAAGCTCTTGACGCATTAGCTTTACAGTTACAAACTCCTTATATCTACATGGGAATTGTAATATTAATATTAGCTGGAATAATTCGTTTATCACCTTTGCCAGAAATCGATTTAGATCAAGATGGTAATGTTTCAAAGCAAAATATTTGGAAACAAATGGCTAATGCCTTTAAGTTTCCACAATTAGTTTTAGGAGTAATCACTTTAATACTTTACGTTGCAGCTGAAGTTATTGCAGGAGATACAATAGGAAAGTTTGGTAAGCAATTAGGAGTTTATGGAGAAAATGGAGATTTATATTTAAAACTTACTTCCTTTACCATGACTGCGATGGTGATTGGATATCTTTTGGGAATTTCATTAATACCAAAATATGTTTCACAAGTTACTGCACTTAAAGCTTCAGGAATTTTAGGAATTATTTTAGTTTTATTAATTGTCTATATTGATGCTTCCATAATGATTCAGTTACCGTTTTTACCAGCAATGCCATTAGTAATTATACTTGTTGCGCTAATGGGACTTGCTAACGCATTGTGTTGGCCGGCTATTTGGCCGTTGGCACTTCAAGATCTTGGTGGCTACACAAAAATAGCAGGTGCTATTTTAGTCATGGGTATTATTGGAGGAGCTGTTTTCCCATTATTTTACGGCTATCTCGCTGAGATGATAAATGTTTCTAACGAAGCTGCAGGAATCACCGCAACTGCAAAAAGCGGAAACCAACTTGCTTACTTAATGCTTTTACCTGCCTATTTTATGATTCTTTTCTTTGCGATTAAAGGACATAAATATAGAAGTTGGTCAAGAAAATAATAAAAATAATACCATAATTTCTAAATAAAACAGATAATGTTAAAAAGTAATATCGACAAGGCTACTGATTTTGAAAAAAGATTTGAAAATATCGATACCATCGTTTTCGAAAATTCATCTGATGCGTCTAAAGCTGTGGCAAAACAAATTGCAGCAGTCATTAAGTCAAAACAAGATAAAAATCAACCTTGCGTTCTAGGATTGGCAACTGGTTCTTCGCCAAAAGGTTTGTACGCTGAATTAGTTCGCATGCACAAAGAAGACGGACTGAGCTTTAAAAATGTAATCACCTTTAATCTTGATGAATACTATCCAATGGAACCAGATTCTATTAATAGTTACGTTCGATTCATGAAGGAATTATTACTAAATCACGTAGATATTTTACCTGAAAATTATAATATTCCTGATGGAACTTTATCAAAAGAGCAAATCGCAGATTATTGTGCTAGTTATGAAGAGAAAATTGAAGCTTTAGGTGGAATCGATTTACAAATATTAGGTATTGGAGGAAACGGACACATCGGTTTCAACGAATCAGGTTCACTTCAAAACTCTAAAACAAGATTAGTTGCTTTAGATCATATTACAAGAGTAGCTGCAAGTAAAGATTTTTCTGGATTGAATAATACGCCTCGTACCGCTATCACATTAGGTGTTAAAAAAATAATGGATGCTAAACAAGTCATTTTAATGGCTTGGGGAGAAGGGAAAGCAAATATTGTTGAATCTTCTGTTGAAGGAGCAGTTACAAATCAAGTTCCTGCTTCATTCTTGCAAGAGCACAACAATGCCGTTTTTGTTTTAGATAAAGAAGCAGGGTCGAAATTGACAAGAATTAATAGACCGTGGTTAGTTGACAAAATTGAATGGACTGAAAAATTGACTCGTAAGGCCGTTTTAGGATTAGCTCTTGATCTTAAAAAACCAATTTTAATGCTGACAGACGCTGATTACATCGAAAATGGAATGAGCGATTTACTTGCAGATTCTGGTCCAGCTTACGACATTAACATTAAAATTTTTAATAATTTACAGAACACCATTACAGGTTGGCCAGGCGGAAAACCAAATGCTGATGACTCTAATCGTCCAGAAAGAGCGGAACCAGCTCGTAAAAGAGTCCTTATCTTTAGTCCGCATCCAGATGATGATATTATAAGTATGGGTGGAACATTTATGCGTTTGCAGCAGCAAGGTCATGAAGTTCACGTTGCTTACCAAACTTCTGGAAACATTGCTGTAGCTGATGATGAAGCGCTGCGTTTTGCACGTTTTGTATGTGATTACAATGATAAATTTGGAATAAAAAGCCCAGAAGCGAATACTATTTATCAAAAAGCAATAGAATTTCTAAAAAACAAAAGGAATAGCGAAATAGACATTCCTGAAGTGCGATACCTAAAAGGATTGATTCGAAAAGGAGAAGCGCGTTCTACAAGTAACTTCGTAGGACTAACTGATGACCAAATTCATTTTATGGAACTTCCGTTTTATGAGACTGGAAAAATTGAGAAAAAACCTTTAGGTCCAGAAGATATTCAATTAACAATGGACTTAATTGAAAAAATAAAACCACACCAAATATATGCTGCTGGAGATTTAGCAGATCCGCACGGAACACACAAAGTTTGTTTAGATGCTATTTTCAGCGCTGTAAAAAATCTGAAATCAAAAGACTTTATGAAAGATTGCTGGGTTTGGTTGTACAGAGGTGCTTGGCAAGAATGGGGAATTGATGAGGTTGAAATGGCAGTGCCAATGAGCCCTGATCAAGTATTAGATAAAAGGCATGGAATTTTTAAACATCAGTCTCAAAAAGATGGTGTGGTATTCCAAGGATCTGATGCTAGAGAGTTTTGGCAAAGAGCCGAAGATCGAAATAAAGAAACTGCTGAATTATATATCCAACTCGGACTTTCAAATTATGCCGCAATGGAAGCATTTGTGAGATGGCATTACTAAAAATTTAAATTGTCATTTATAACAAGCCCTAAAGTAGAAAGTAATTTCGATTTTAGGGCTTGTTGATTTTACAAGAAGTTTAAATTAAAATATCTATAAAGTAATTAAATATATTTTTTAAAATAAATTCGTAGTTTTTTACTTGTAATTTATACTTAAAATTGTACTTCGTCGTTTATATATGCTTTTAATCTATTAAATTAAATATTATATATAAATTTGTCATTGGATATAAATTCTATAGCTACCTGATTATATCTTAACAAATAATGTCAAAATTTTAGTGGAAAACGATGAATAAAATTACTTTAATGAATGAAAATATAAATAGGTTACTGTTACTATTTACAATTTTAATTTTTCCACTAATTAATATCACTGCTCAAAGTTTAACAGCACCACAAGTTAACTTTACACAAAGGACTTCTAGTGCAACTCCTACAAAAAAAATTTATAATATTAAAGGAGATTTTACCATTTTGGGGAATACCAATTTGACACTTTCATCTTACGACGATAAAAAAAACAATGAAGGTAATTCAATGATATACGTAGATATTGATGGTGATCCAAATACTTTAAACTCCTCGATGGCAACACTCGAACTTTCTAATTCTGGCGAAAATGGTACCGACCAAAGCTGTTCAAAAGTGCTTTTCGCAGGACTCTATTGGACTGGAAAATCAGAAGACTTGAAAGAATCTTTCCTTGTAACTAAAGATGGAATAACTAAAACTTATAATAAAAACATTGTCTCGTTAAAAGGTCCAGGAACTGAAATCTATACTGAAATAACTGCAAAAACAAATACTGCCGCATCGGCAATTCGTTTTCCAGGGGCTTCGTCTAGTGGTATTTTTGTAGGATATCAAGAGGTTACCGATTATGTGAAATTACACGGTTCTGGTAAATACACTGTAGCTGACATTGCATTAATAAATGGAAATAACAGTAATCCCGGTTATTCAGGAGGTTGGGTAATGATTGTGATTTATGAAAACCCTACAATGAAGCCGCGAGCAGTAACACTTTTTGATGGTTATGCGTATGTCAATGGTCAAAAAAATAGCGGAGGTGAATACGGAAACATCTCTATTTCAGGTTTCACAACTGTAGGATTAGGCCCTGTTAATATGAAGTTGGGGGTAATGGCCGCAGAAGGTGATGTAGGCACTGCGGCAGGAAGAACTGATTACTTTGCAGTACAAAAACTTAATTCAGATCCAAATATTTATCCAGCAAATTATCAACTGCTCAATCATGCAAATAATACAACTGATAACTTTTTCAACTCTTCTATTTTCCCAGTTCCAATTATCAATCTAGTTAATCCTCTTCTAAATAAAAGTAATCCCATTCTTAAAAACAACACCGGTGTCGATTTTAGCATATTCACAATTCCGAATCCAAACAATGTAGTGATCGGGAACAATCAAACTTCCACAAATTTTAGATTTGGATCAAATTATGATGTATATACAATATTCGGCTTTGCTATGTCTGTAGATGCATACATACCTGAACCTCAAGGATTCATAAATATAAATTCAATAGGAGGAGTTATACCGCCATCGCCTCTTGTTGCTTCACCTGGAGATATTATTGAATACCAAATTGACATAAAAAATAAAGGTTCTGAAGCCACAAAGGAGTCAATTCTGAACATTCCAATTCCTTTTTCCACTTTATACACATTAGAAAGTATTACAACTTCTAATATACACAGTTCAATTTTACCTGTTGCGCCCCCTGTTTTTGATATTAATTCTAATTCCATCATATGGAATATTGGAAACATACCACTTCAGGTCAATCCAAATACATTATTAGCTAGTTTAATTTTTAAAGTAAAGCTAACAAATGATTGTGCTACATTATTTAATGCCGGTTGTAATTCTAGCATATCATTAAACGGAACAATAAAAGGTGTTGGATTTGTATCTAATACTGCTTTTACCACTTCCATATCTCAGGGTATTAACCCTACTTCAACTTGTGGAGGATTAATTGACAAAGCTATTGTAGTTAAATTTAATGGTTCAAATAGTCCGTGCTTTACCTCATTAGCGGGCACTGACGTATCTGCTTCTCTGTGCGGCACATCCTCCGTAATTCTTGGTGGAACAGCGGGTACAACTGGTACTTGGTCAATAATTAATGGTCCAGCAGGTGGAGGAGAAGTGTTTACTAATTATAACAGTCCTACGACTGAATTCTCAACTCCTAATCCAGGAATTTATACACTGCGGTGGACAATACCTTACGGTAGTGGCTCTTGTACTCCAATTTTTGATGAAGTAGAAGTTAGCACTGAATTTTGTGATAAATTAGATTTTGACGGAATTGATGACAATGTTAATTTTGGTAACAATTACAATTTAAATAGTGGATTATTTAGCATAGAAATGTGGATAAAGCCAGCGATAATTAATGGAGAAATTCAAACTATTTTTTCTAAAAGAAGTTCAGTTAGTATGGATGATGGATATGATTTGAGAATTGTAAATAATATTCTTTCATTTAATTGGAATAAGGGAAATTCCATTGCTTCAAAATTCCAAATTAGTACAGGTCGATGGTACCACGTTGCAGTTATCTTTGATGGTTATGCATATAATTTATTTATTGACGGCGTAAGCGTCCAAAATACAATGACCGGTAATAATCCAATAGGAAATAATAACACAAAGTCTATCTTGGGTGGGATGAGTCAAAGCAATTCGTACCCTTACCTTCCTTCCAAATTTTACAAAGGATGGATTCAAGAACTCAGAATCTGGAATGTTGCACTAAAAGAATCACAGCTGCGACAAATGATGAATCAAAAAATTAAAAATAATCAATCCACTGTTTTGGGAACAATCGTGCCACAAATTATCAGTGGCATAAACTGGACGAATTTAGAAGGATATTATCCGATGGTACAATCTAGCGATATATTAAACGGTCTTATCATTGATAAGTCTAATTATTCACGTAATGGTAAATTAATTGGTATTAGTACTGTCCAGCCTGAAACTGCACCGTTACCTTACACTTCAGCAGAAGATGGTATTTGGGAAAGCAATAACACATGGTCGCATGGATATATTTGGAGTACACCAAATACTGTAGGAGTAGACGATAAGACTTTAATTGATTGGAATATTGTTAAAACCAATAATAATATATCTACTACTGGTAATAAAATAGTTTTGGGAATGCTTGTGGAAAGTAAAACACTAACTGCCCTTGATAATAATAAAATTCAAGTTTCTCATTATTTAAAATTAGACGGAAAAATAGATTTAACAGGAATGTCACAATTAATACAAACAAGTTGTAGCGAGTTAGATCAAAATAGTAGCGGTTTAATAGAAAGAGATCAACAAGGACAATCAAACAAATTTAATTACAATTATTGGAGTTCACCGGTGAGTAAAGTTAATACTGTTGAGAACAATCGACCTTTTACAATAGATGAAGTTCTACGTGATGGCACTGACCCTACTAATCCTAAACTAATTAATTGGATAAGTGGCTATGATGGTTCACCAACAAATCCCATAAGTCTAGCAAGGTATTGGTTATATAAATTTGACAATTTAGCGGGTATTTATGCCAATTGGACTGGAATAGGAGAAAATGGAGTTTTACAGGTTGGAAAAGGATTTACACTTAAAGGAAGTGGTTCTGCAGCAAACAATCAAAACTACACTTTTAGTGGAAAACCTAATAACGGTACTATTTTAAACAACATTGGTTCAAACCAATTACTGTTAACAGGTAATCCTTACCCGTCAGCATTAGATGCTGATAAATTTATAAATGACAACATAAACTCAATAAATAGCCCTAATATAAATCCTGCAATAAATGGTGCCCTATATTTTTGGGAACATTACACAACAAACAATACACATATCCTACGTGATTATCAAGGAGGTTATGCAATACGGAATCTATCCGGCGGATTAGCTGCAAGTTCTTTTGGAGTTGATTTTATCAGTGGTAATGGAAAAACTTTAAAACCTGCTCCAAAACAATTTATTTCCGTTGGACAAGGATTTTTTGTAATTGGTAAAAGCGGTTCTATGGGAAAAGTAACCTTTGACAATAGTCAAAGAGCTTTTGTTAAAGAGAGTGATGAATTAAATTCTCACGGTGTATACAAAGTAAAACCAAAAAATAAAGTTCGACAAATAGACTCATTTAACAACAATTCCAATGATTTTATCCAAAAAGATTCATATAAAAAAATTCGTTTAGGGTTTAATGTTTATAGTAAAACCTTCCATAGACAAGTCCTTTTAGCCTTTATGGATCAAAACGCTACTAGCGAAATAAACGATGGCTATGATGCTTATAGTATAGATGACACTAAAAGTGACATGTACTTACTAAATGGTGAAAATGAATTAGCAATTCAAGGAGAAGGTTATTTTGATGAAAACGTTTTATTTCCAATAGGCGTACGATTAGAAACCGCAGGAAAAGTATCATTTGGAATTGACGATTTAGAAAACTTTGATGCCAATCAGTCTTTTTACATACATGATGCAAAAACTGATTCTTATCATTCAATAAAAGAAGGTGTATACGAAGTAGAGCTTGAGGAGGGAATAATAAATAATCGTTTTTCTTTACGATTTAAAGATAAAACGTTAGGGGTTAATAGTTTAATTTATGAAAAGCAGATTGCTATACACTACTCACAATTAAATAAAGTACTGTATATTTATAATAACACTAAAGATAATATTGTTAAAACGGCAGCACTTTACGATATACAAGGAAAAGAAATGAAAAACTGGAATGTAGAAGAAAAAGGACAAACTAATTTTAAACTCCAAGTTAATACTATGTCGTCAGGAGTTTACATAGTTAAACTGAAAACTACCAAAGGAAACGTTAGCAAGAAAATAATGATAAGATAATTTCAATTTATTTTAAAAAACTTCTCTTAATCGAGAAGTTTTTTTTTCTAAAAATAGTTCTAATTGTAGATGGGTTGAATCAAACTCATTAAGATAATTACAATTATTTAAAAAGTAAGCTAAGCATAGATTCAACATTAACCTTTATAATTTTGCTTTAAGTAAATAATATTTAAATTTTTAAAATCGATTTACAATTTTGTATATATTTGATTATTAATTAACAGTAGAAAAAATATAAACCATGAAGAAAATAGTAACATTTTTAGCAATTGCATTCTTAACTATCAATACGAGTGCGCAAGAGGTAAAGACTAGTAGTAAAGATAAAGCTAAAAAAGAGTCTTGTTGTGCTAAAAAAGACTCCAAATCAAAGGGAATGACTGCGGCTGAAGTAGCAAAATGTCAAGCAAAATGCAAAGCTGAAGGAAAAAAATATGATTCCGGTTCAGGTAAGAAATGCTAATTTTAGTACTTACTTTTTGTATTAAATTCAAAAAATGCCTCTGAGATTTCAGAGGCATTTTGTATTTTAAGCTTTCAACACTAATTATTTATTTTGCTCTTACGCTCCATTCAAAATCCATTTCAGATACTTGAATTCCTTTTTCATCAATTCCTATGGACTTCATCCAGAATGTTTGACCTTCTCCTGTTGCTAGAGTTTTTTGAATCGCTTTTTCTATTAAATGCCCGTCGTTACAAACGAAAGTTATTCTTCCAGTGGCTTTTTTTGTAAAATTACCTTTGTTATTCGCAACCAACATAGAAATTTTTTTACCGCTTTTTTGGATTTGGAACATTACTAATGCACCAGTCGAGAGCTCTGCTGCCATAGCCTGCACCGCAAAATACATAGAATTGAAAGGATTTTGATTAATCCATCTATGCTTGACAGAAACTACACATTTGTTTTCGCTAATCTCCTTTACTCGTACTCCACAGATATATGCAGAAGGTAATTTAAACAACAAAAAATTATTAAGTTTTGATACGGTAAGTTTCATTATCAGTGGTTTTTTTGCTAAAATACGAAAAAATAGTATGCATACATATAAAATATATTTGTTAATTTTATGTTAATTTTAGGTACTATGCGAAACAAGATACTGTCTTTTAGATATATATTTGCATAAGAAATTACTAGGTAGGCTAATTAGTATTCTAAAAAAGTTTCAATCATCATCAAAATCAAAAAATCATGGAATCAACAACTGACAAAAACATCGCAGCCTTTACACACTTAAGTTCATTAACACAATATTTTATTCCATTTGGGAATTATATCTTTCCAATACTACTTTGGAGTTCTAAAAAGACAAATCAGAATTTGTAAATCATAATGGAAAGCAAGTTTTAAATTTTCAATTAAGTCTATTCTTATATTCCATTTTGTTAATTATGATCGCCATTCCTTGTTTTCTAATTTCAATTTTCAATAATATTCCGTTCACAACAATTATTAATGAAAATAGTTTTAATATGTCAAATTTCAATTTGCATGATAATATTGGATTATTAACTCTTGGCCTAACAAGTCTTCTAATATTTGGAATGTTGAAAGTGGCAGAGTTTTTTCTAATTATTTATGCAGGAATCAAAACATCAAATGGAGAATACTTTAAATACCCAATAACAATTCCGTTTATAAAATAAATAGAAAAACGAAATTAGAATTCGAGACATGAAATAACACGAATACCCTAGCCCCGATTGCAATGAAAATCCTTTTTTCTGAGCCGCAGCAAAAAAAAGATTGCAATGTAAAGCGGGAATTAGCTCCAAAAAAATAAAAATCATCATCACGCCAGATAATCAGACAGGTAAATCAATCAAAAAGAGAACAGTTTAATCAACACAAAAACAAAACAAACGAATTATGAACATTGAAAACACAAAAGCCCAGATGCGTAAAGGTGTTCTCGAGTTTTGCATCTTATCAGTATTGAAAGAAAAAGATGCATACACATCTGAGATATTAGACACTTTAAAAAACGCAAAATTACTAGTGGTGGAAGGCACAATTTATCCGCTTCTCACAAGACTCAAAAACGACGGTTTGCTAAACTACCGTTGGGAAGAATCTACATCTGGACCACCTAGAAAATACTACGGTCTAACTGAAATAGGACAAACATTTTTAAACGAACTAAATGGCACTTGGACTGAATTGTCTGATGCTGTAAACCTTATAACCAACCAAAAACAATAGTCATGAACAAAACTGTAAATATAAACTTAGGTGGAATGTTCTTTCACATCGATGAAGATGCATTCCAAAAACTGACTCGTTACTTTGATGCCATAAAACGCTCTATATCTAACTCTTCAGGTCATGACGAAATAATAAAAGACATTGAAATGCGTGTTTCGGAATTACTTTTCGAAAAGCAAAAAAGCGATAAACACGTAATAGGATTAAAAGATGTAGATGAAGTTATAGCGGTTATGGGACAGCCTGAAGATTACATCATCGAAGATGAAGATACTGCGGGACCTACTTACAATAGCACTACTTCAAGAAGCACTAAAAAATTATATCGTGACAAGGAAAAAGGTATGATAGGTGGCGTTGCTTCAGGATTGGGATACTATTTTGGTATTGATGCTGTTTGGATAAGAATAGTTCTAATATTATTAGTTTTTGCAGGTTTTGGAACTGGAATTTTAGCATATATCATTCTTTGGATTGTAACTCCTGAAGCTATTACCACTACAGAGAAACTTGAGATGACTGGAGAACCTGTTACGATTTCGAATATTGAAAAAAAAGTAAGAGAAGAGTTTGAAAATGTTTCTGACAAACTAAAAAATGTTGATTACGACAAATACGGAAATCAAATTAGAAGTGGCGCTGATAAATTGGGAAACTCTTTTGGAGATTTTATCACTACCGTTTTTAAAATCTTCGCAAAATTTCTAGGAATAATTTTAATTCTTGCTGGTTTAGCAATGATCATTGTTTTCTTAGTAGGAGCATTAACATTAGGTTCAACAAATTTTAGCAACTTTCCTTTTCATCAATTTATAGAATCTGGAAATTTTACGGATTATCCTATCTGGGTTTTTGGATTGTTACTTTTCACAGCAGTAGCTATTCCTAATTTCTTCTTGATGCTTTTAGGTTTTAAATTAGTGTCTCCAAGTCTAAAGTCGGTGGGAAATGTTGCGAAATACACTCTTTTAGCTCTATGGATTATTTCGATAGCACTATTGATTTCTATTGGTGTAAAACAAGCCAGTGCCTTTGCAGTTGATGGAAGAGTTGTTAAAAAAGAAAATATTAATTTACAAGCTACAGATACACTTTTTATCAAGTTTAAGCACAGTGATTACTTTGCAAAAAACATTAGAGATCGTAATAATTTTATGATTACTCAAGATTCAACAGGAACGGATGTTATTTATTCGAATCAAGTAAGCTTGAGAATTGAAAGAACAGATGAAAAAGTAGCTTACATTCAAATTGAGAAGGAAGCAAAAGGTAAATCATTATCTGAAGCAAAAAATAGAGCGGGACAAATCAAATATAGCTACAGTATTGAAGGAAGTCATTTGACTTTAGACAATTTCTTATTAACTGATTTAAAAAACAAGTATAGAGATCAGGAAATTGAAATCACTTTATATTTACCAAAAGGCACTTTGTTGAAACCAGATGCTTCGATGACTAGCTACGATCGTACAGATGGAGATTATTTTTTATGGAATTCAGACTCCACAACTGAAATTTACAGAGTTGAAGATAATAAAATAAAATGCATCAACTGCAGTGACAAACAAACTGATGAGTACGAAACAACAACGGATAACGACAGCACTCAAACTTCAATTACAATCAATGAAAATGGTGTTACAGTAAAAGGTGATACTGTAAAAAATAGTACAAAGAAGTTTAAGGGATTGACGATAAACAAAGATGGTATAATCATTAAAACAAATTAGTCATGCTAAAAATAATCACGTTAATCACAAAATTTATTTTAGTTACTCTAGCTGCAGTACTTTTTGCGTCTTGTAACCAATCACTAAGTTTAAACGCAATAAAAGGAAGCGGAAATGTCACAATCGAAAAAAGAACCATTGATGGTGATTTTAAAAGTATTGAAGTCAACAATTCTCTAGAAGTAATTATTGAACAAGGAGATAAAATCGAAATAATAGTAGAAGCTGATGATAATTTTCAAAAGCATATTAAGACGGAGATTGAAAATGGAACGCTCGTTATTTCAAGTGATAAGAACTCTTTCATGGACATGACTTCAAAAAAGATAACTGTTAAAATGCCTATAGTTGACGAATTAGAAGCTACAACTAACTCAACAATTACAAGCAAAAATGTTCTTAAGGGAGAAAGTATCCGATTGAGTTCTTCAAGTGCTGGATCTATTAACATCTCCATTGAATCAGAAAATATCAGCTGTGATACAAGCAGTGGAAGTAGTATTACTATTAATGGAAAAGCTTTAAAGCTGAAAACTAATGCCTCTAGTGGAAGTGAAATTATAGCAAAAGCGCTCCTAGCAAACGAAGTCGATGCTGATGTATCAAGTGGAGCAAGTATTACTGTTTACCCAATTGTAAATTTAGTTGCAGAAGCATCTAGTGGTGGAAGCATTACTTATGAAGTCCAACCTAAAACGATTCAAAAACATGTCAGTTCTGGCGGAAGCGTAAGTAGAAAATAACATTATTTAGTATTATAGAAAAATCATCCACCAAAAGTGGATGATTTTTCTATATTTGTAATTCCGCTAATTGTTATTATCATGAAAAAATACAGCACCATACTCCTACTCGTTTTTTTTACAACGCTAACTTTCGCACAAAAGAAGGAAAAAATAAAAGGGTCAAAAACAGTAACCACAGAGCGTAGAGAAATAAATAAATTTACTGCTCTTATTGTGGAGGACAATCTTGAAATTCACTTAGAAAGAGGCGAACGAGCAGAATTAAAAATTGAAGCCGACGAAAATTTACAGGATATTATTTCGATTGATCAATATGATAATACATTACGAATTTTCACTACTAAACATGCTAGCAATTACAAAAAAATGATTGTAAGAGTCACTTATACTGATAATTTAAACCTAATTACTTCAAAAAATGAGTCTTCAATTAATGCAATTCAAGAACTATTATTGAACTCAGTAACTATAAAGGCGCAAGATGCCTCGAAATTATTTGTTAATGCTAATACCAAAGATTTTTTACTTCAAGCAGGCGACAAAACGAAAACAGAGCTCAATCTAAAATCAGATAATACTACAGTTGAATTAAATAAAAACGCAACTTTAAAAGCGTTAATCAGTACTTCTATTTTAAAAATAGATCAATATCAAAAAACAACTGCTTCAATAGAAGGAAATGCAACAAGCACATTAGTGAGACTTGATAATAACTCAGCGTTGACCGCTAACAAATTTGTCACAAAAAACGCTGAAATAAAAACCGAAAGTTATACCAACTGTAGCTTATTTGTCGAAAAAGAGGTAATAATCGACGCTACTAATAAATCAGAAATCCAACTTTTAGGTAATCCTAAAATAGAGATGCGCAAATTTGCTGATGAAGCTAAATTGATCAAGAAGCTGAAATAAAGCCTCTTTTACAAAGAGGTTAAAATTAGGATCGAAGTTATATTTACTTTAATTTGAATATCTTAAACTCATTGCAAATATCTACGTAAATGAAGATTAGCTATAAATAAAAAGTCCCAATTTTAAAAAATTGGGACTTTTTATTTACTTATATGATATGAAGATTACTCCTTTGCAGCTAAATATCTTTCAGCATCTAGAGCAGCCATACAACCAGTACCTGCAGCGGTAATCGCCTGACGATAAACGTGATCTGCAGCATCTCCTGCTACAAATACACCTTCTACATTAGTTTTCGAGCTTCCAGGAGTATTAATAATATAACCTGTTTCATCCAGTGAAATATATTCTTTAAAAATATCTGTATTTGGTTTGTGCCCAATAGCTACGAAGAAACCAGTTGCTGGAATCTCAAAAGTTTCGTTAGTAGTTTTATTTAAAGCTTTTACACCTGTTACTACTTGCTCGTCTCCTAAAACTTCAATCGTATCGTGATTCATTAAGATCGTAATATTTTCCGTTTTACGAACACGCGCTTCCATAATTTTAGAAGCTCTAAATTTTTCACTACGCACTAGCATCGTTACTTTTTTACAAAGCTTAGATAAATAATGTGCTTCTTCACATGCTGAATCTCCTGCACCTACAATTACTACTTCTTGATTTCTATAGAAAAAGCCATCGCAAACTGCACAAGCAGAAACACCACCACCCATTTTCAAGTAATGTTGTTCAGAAGGTAAACCTAAATATTTAGCTGAAGCTCCAGTCGAAATAATTACTGATTCACAGTGTAATTCTTTCTCTCCATTAATCCATACTTTAAAAATATCTCCTGAAAAATCAACTTTGGTAGCCCAACCATCACGCACATCAGTGCCAAAACGCTCTGCTTGTGCTTGAAGTCCAACCATCATTTCAGGTCCAGTTATTCCTTCAGGATTACCTGGCCAGTTCTCCACTTCATTGGTTGTGGTTAGTTGGCCTCCAGGTTGCATTCCTTGATATAAAACCGGAAACATGTTAGCTCTAGCAGCATAAATTGCAGCAGTATAACCTGCGGGACCAGAACCTATAATAAGACATTTTAATTTTTCGATTGTATCAGACATAGTACGATTGTATTATAATTTTTAGTGCTGCAAATGTATGTTTTTTATTAAAAATTAAGCTCAAAAAACAATCACATTTAGCTATTTTCAAATAATCACAATCAATTTAGTATTATTCCTTGTGAAACAAAAAAAAAGTTTTACATTTGCACCCGATTACGGGGTGTAGCGTAGCTCGGTTATCGCGCCTGCTTTGGGAGCAGGAGGCCGCAGGTTCGAATCCTGCCACCCCGACAAAAAGCCGAACAGCAATGTTCGGCTTTTTTTGTAATGATAATTTAATGCATATGTATGTGGTTTATATCCTTTTTAGTAGAACTTCTTTAAAATTCTACACTGGGCAAACTGATAATCTAGAAAACAGATTATATAGACACAACGCTGGTTTGAGTCTATCAACTAAATATGGAAAACCTTGGGAACTAATTTATAAAATTGATTTGGTTGATCGTTCTCAAGCCGTGCAATTAGAAACTAAAATTAAAAAAAGAGGAGCTAAAAGATATTTAGAAGATATTAAATTCTTATAAAATTCAACGGAACAATCACCTATGGCGTCCCGCAATGGCGGGAAGACTGCAGGTTCGAATCCTGCCACCCCGACAAAAAGCCGAACAGCAATGTTCGGCTTTTTTTGTAATGATAATTTAATGCATATGTATGTGGTTTATATCCTTTTTAGTAGAACTTCTTTAAAATTCTACACTGGGCAAACTGATAATCTAGAAAACAGATTATATAGACACAACGC
Source organism: Flavobacterium sp. PL12 (assembly GCF_039123485.1). Taxonomy (NCBI): domain Bacteria; kingdom Pseudomonadati; phylum Bacteroidota; class Flavobacteriia; order Flavobacteriales; family Flavobacteriaceae; genus Flavobacterium; species Flavobacterium sp. PL12. The sequence continues at coordinate 1,572 of NZ_JBANDI010000004.1, read as the reverse complement.
TGGTTTGAGTCTATCAAATAAATATGGAAAACCTTGGGAACTAATTTATAAAATTGATTTGGTTGATCGTTCTCAAGCCGTGCAATTAGAAACTAAAATTAAAAAAAGAGGAGCTAAAAGATATTTAGAAGATATTAAATTCTTATAAAATTCAACGAAACACTCACCCATTGCGTCCCGCAATAGCGGGAAGACTGCAGGTTCGAATCCTGCCACCCCGACAAAAAGCCGAACAGCAATGTTCGGCTTTTTTTGTAATTATAATTTAATGTATATGTATGTGGTATATATCCTTTTTAGTAAAACTTCTTTAAAATTCTATACTGGGCAAACTGATAACCTAGAAAACAGATTACATAGACATAACGCTGGTTTGAGTCTATCAACTAAATATGGAAAACCTTGGGAATTAATTTATAAAATTGAATTGGTTGATCGTTCTCAAGCCGTGCAATTAGAAATTAAAAAAAGAGGAGCTAAAAGATATTTAGAAGATATTAAATTCTTATAAAATTCAACGGAACAATCACCTATGGCGTCCCGCAATGGCGGGAAGACCGCAGGTTCGAATCCTGCCACTCCGACAAAAAGCCGAACAGCAATGTTCGGTTTTTTTTGTAATGATAATTTAATGCATATGTATGTGGTTTATATCCTTTTTAGTAGAACTTTTTTAAAATTCTACACTGGGCAAACTGATAATCTAGAAAACAGATTATATAGACACAACGCTGGTTTGAGTCTATCAACTAAATATGGAAAACCTTGGGAACTAATTTATAAAATTGATTTGTTTGATCGTTCTCAAGCCGTGCAATTAGAAACTAAAATTAAAAAAAGAGGAGCTAAAAGATATTTAGAAGATATTAAATTCTTATAAAATTCAACGAAACACTCACCCATTGCGTCCCGCAATAGCGGGAAGACTGCAGGTTCGAATCCTGCCACCCCGACAAAAAGCCGAACAGCAATGTTCGGCTTTTTTTGTATCGATAATTTAATGATTATGTATGTGGTTTACATCCTTTTTAGTAAAACTTCTTTAAAATTCTACACTGGGCAAACAGATAATCTAGAAAACAGATTATATAGACATAACGCTGGTTTGAGTCTATCAACGAAATATGGAAAACCTTGGGAATTAATTTATAAAATTGAATTGGTTGATCGTTCTAAAGCAGTGCAATTAGAAATTAAAATTAAAAAAAGAGGAGCTAAAAGATATTTAGAAGATATTAAATTCTTATAAAGTTCAACCAAAAACCCAGCTACAGCGTCCCGCAATGGCGGGAAGGCCGCAGGTTCGAATCCTGCCACCCCGACAAAAAGCCGAACAGCAATGTTCGGCTTTTTTTGTATCCTTATTTTTTAGGCCTAAATCTTGAACTTGATACGCAGCGAAGATACTTTGTGATTTCTGTGCAATCTTTGCATACTTTTAATCTACAGAAATTGCATACATTTAATCTATAGTATAAACCCGTTGGGTGTAATTATTTAAAGTAAAATAAATGACTTAGATATTGGTCAAGATACTGAAATTCAGTATCTTGAAGTCGCTAAACAACCAAT